>DATCMP010000206.1:0-13152 GCA_036563365.1 Thermomicrobiales bacterium | reverse complement strand
CGTCCCCGCAGGCCGCGCCAGGTCGCCGCCGGTGCCGGAAGCACCGGCGGCGGACAGCACACTGCAAGCACTGCCGAGGGCCTTGACATCCAATACCGTATCTACATTTGCCGAGATTCGCTGCGAAAAGCCTGCTGGCCTAGCAGCCGATTTTTCGCATTGGGAGAGGGTGGTGAGGGAGGGATTCGAACCCCCGAAGGCGTACGCCAGCTGATTTACAGACAACCGCTGTAATCCTGAGTCGAGCTTGGGCTCGCCAGAGCAGAAGATAGGGTCTACTCCTGGACCGCTACGCCTATTAGCTGACGCCATTACCGCCGCGATGCCGTGCTCCGCGACAAATCTACCGGAGCATGGCATCGCGGCGGTAATACTATTCGTTCGGTTTCGCCTTGCGCACGGTCTTGGGCAACTTGACTCCTGCGAAAGGGTTCGTCTTGCGCTGCTGCTCCTTCAGTCGTGTTTCGCTCATCTTCAGGTAAATCTCGGTCGTTCTGATGCTGCTGTGGCCGAACGTCTCCTTGAGCGTGAACAGGTCCATGCCGTTTGTCAGCGCGGCTACCCCGAAGGTACGGCGCAGTAGGTGCGGATGGACGCGCGCGATCGCGCTCAGCCGCCCTGCGCGCCGCAGTACCTGGTAAACAGCGGAGTAGCCCATCGGTCGGCCATCGCGCGTCACGAAGAAATGCGGCGCACCGGTGGTGGGTCGGAAGTGCTGGCGGTAGCGGAACAGGCTGGCGATCACCTCCGGGGGTAAGCTCACGACCCGGCTCTTGCCGCCCTTGCCTGACTTCACGCGTATGTAAGCCTCGTCGATGTGGACGTCATCCTCCTCGAGATTCGTCAGTTCGGTGGCGCGCAGCCCCGTACCCATGTACATCATGCAAATCGCGAAGTCGCGCGCCTGGATCGGCGAGCGCAGGTTAAAGCCGACGACGAGTTTCCCCATCTCCGCGTCGGTCAGCGGCTCTTCGTATCCCTGGGGTCGTCTCGGGAGCTTCAACCCCTTCATCACATCGCTGGCGAGATACCCCTGCTCCTCGGCGGCGAGCCAGCGCGAGAGCGTCTTGATCGGGCGCAAGTAACCAAACGTTGTATTCGCCTTCAACGGCGTTTCGCTCTGCACCAGCGAATAGACCCCCCGCGTTTGTCCCGCCGCGACGAACGTGCCGCGTCGCGCCGCGCGCTCCACGAGCGATTGGCTGTACTTGCGACCGTTCGCGAGGGTGAAGCTCGCCAGCGTGTCGGGGCAGTCATTCTCGAGCAAGAAGTTGACGAAATAGTTCAGGAACGATCGGTAACCGGCGATCGTTTTGGCCGACAATTGACGCACGCGGCAATCGATCAGGTATTCCTCGACGAGGACGGAGAGCTTCATGGCCATCGGCAGATCCTTTCACCATACGAGCACGATGCTCACACCTGTCTTAGCGTGAACCCGTGGCAATGTCGAGCAACGTTGCTTCGGTGCTGCCTCGTCGTTGCTATCTCGCGGTCATCGTGTGGTGAAGGTGTCGCCTGCGCGAAGCCTTTTCGCCGCTAGGGCAAGGAACTGTTATGCAGCGAACGCCGAAGTTCGGGGACAACAAAAAACCCCGCCACAACGCCATTTTTGCGTCGTGCGGAGCCTCGATCCAGGGTTATTTATGGTGCTGTTTACGAAACAGCTGCTCTACCAACTGAGCTAGGTCGGCCTGTATTTAGCCCTTCCCAGTTAAGGAAACAGCTCTGCTGTCCGGCTGGTGGGTCAAGATTTCCGGCTGTCCCTCCAGTTTTCTGTGGACGCCCTGTCTCCAAACCCGTGGCAATTGTAGCGGAAATCGGGGGAAAGTCAATGTCGCGGTCCACTAGGGGCAGTGAACCAGCCTGACCCGGCGACGCTGGCACGACAAACGAATGCTCGGGGGCAGCGTGACCAGAACCCCTGGGTGGTTCCGTTGAGCGGTGCAGTGACAGGCGGAGTGCCGGATAGGCGGGCGAGGTCAAGAGCGGACGCGTCATGCCGGGCTAATCCAGCGGATGGATCGACCGTGAGCGTTCCCCCAGGTCTGCACATGACCGGTATCAATGGTGGGGTGGCCGCGCCGATCATCACCCGCCCGGGATCGTAGGGGTCGTCGCGCAAGTTGCGCGGGAACCTCTATGCTTGGCACAACGTCCTCCATCGCTGTCCTCCATCGCTGTCGAACTGGTCCGGTGCGGTGCCTGGAACTACCGACCGGCATCGGGGCGATCTGCTTACCCTTGCTACTCACTCTCCGGGCGATTCGGGAGCCGCCCCTACGCGGGGACCGGTCGCGTCGTCCCCCGCACGATCAGCTCTCCCGGAAAGAGCTGCGTCGCCGGGCGCTCGCCAGGGGTCCGCAAGAGGGCCAGGGTCGCGGCGATCATCCGATCCACGGGTTGGCGAATGGTGGTCAATTCGTAGGCCGACCAGCCAGCCATCGGGATATCGTCGAAGCCGACGAGCGCCAGATCGGCGGGCACGCCCACGCCCAGCTCGCGCGCGGCATCGCGCGCACCGAGCGCGATGATGTCGCTGGCGCAGAAGATCGCGTCGGGCGGATCGGCGCGCGCCAGGAGCGCGCGGGCGGCGCGGTGGCCGGCCTCGTAGGTGTAGGCTCCGTCCTCGCGCGCGATCCGCGGGATGCCACGCTCCCAGAGGCGGTCGGTGAACCCCTGCTCACGGTCGCGGTTCGTGGAACTGTTGGCGCTGCCGGCGATGTAGGCGGGCCGCCGCGCGCCCGCGTCGAGGAGCAGGTTCGCTACCAGCCGCCCCCCCTCGACGTTGTCGCAGCAGACGGCGCTGGCGGCGCTCCCCGGCAGGTGGCGGTTGAAGAGGATGATCGGCGTGCCCTGCCGCGCGCACGACTCGACGCGCGCCGAGGAGAGGGTGGCCGAGGTGACGATCAGCGCGTCGGGCCGGTAGGCGAGCGCCGACGGCAGGATGTCGTCCACCTCCTGCCCGTGGGGCGCGCTGAAGACGAGGGGATGCATCCCCGCCGCGCCGAGTTCCCGGATGAACTTGTCGAGGACATAGGGCTGGAAGGGGCTGGTCAGCCCGGCCATCACGATGCCGACGAGGGCCGTGCGGCGCGTGATCAGGCCGCGGGCGATCGCGTTCGGGGTGTAGCCCAGTTCGCGCGCCGCCGCCCGCACCCGCTCGCGCGTCCCCGACGCCACGTTCGGATCGTTGCCGAGCGCACGCGAGACGGTGGACTGGTGGACGCCCGCGCGCCGGGCGACGTCGATCGAGGTGATGCGGCGCGTCGCCGATCCGGTCACGCTCTCGCTCCTACGGTCGCCCGGCGCGCGCGCTGGTGGGGGCGGGCGCAGGCCCACCCGGGTCGTGGAACCCGGCCGTAGGGGCCGGTGTAGGTGTTCGACATCGTCATCCGCGTCGCGGCCCTACTTCCTTGACTCGGCGAGGTCCGAGATCCCGCGTGTCGAAGTTCGCTTCGGACAAGTCTACTGCCGATGTGGCAGGAGCGAGGGACTTTGGGCCTTCGATCTTCAGATTCGTGGCCCGCTATCCCAGCCGCGCCGCCCAGATCTGCTTCAGCAACCCGAACTCGTCGAAGAGGGTCGATTCCTCGACGAAGCGCCCGCGCTCGATCCGATGGTGCGAGAGGCCCATGACGTGGACCCGCGCGCCGCTCGGCGCGCCCCACTCGCCCGGACCCTCGTGCGTGCCGACGAGGGTCCAGCGGGCGGCGACCCGGTAACCCGCGCGGTCATCGCCATTCCAGTAGACGTGATCCACCGTCAGCTTCGCGTCGGGGAAGGCGGCCAGGAGATTGAGGATGAAGGCGGTGAAGTCCTCGCGGCCCTGGAATCGTCGCCCGGAGGCGGTGCGACAGCGGAAGCCGGGGTCGTAGAGGTCGCGGATGCGGTTGAGGAAGCGCCAGTTCCAGATCTCGTGGTAGGCGCCGCGCACGAAATCCTCGGGGTCGAAGGCGCCTGCCGCCCCATCGAGGTCCGTGGCGCGGGGCGGGAGGGCGTCGGGCATCAGCTGGCCGAGGCCGCGCTCGACCGGGCCGCGCGCCGCCCAGGGCGCCCCCCCCTCGATTGCGGCGCGGGCCTGCCGCTCGGCGACAGCCCCTGGGTCGAGGCCGAGCTGGCGGATGAGGACGAGTTCGTCGCGCAGCAGCCACTCCTCGATGATCATATTCTCGCGGACGAAGCAGTTGGCGATCGCGCGGTAGGCGACGCGTCGGCCGGTCGGCGGGCCGAAGGTGGTCCAGCCGGTGTTGTGGCCGGCCGAGCTGATGTGGTGCGAGGTGTGGAAGCCGATCTCGTCGTCGCCGGACCAGATCACGTCGTCGCCGTAAAGCTTGCGGTCGGGGAACGCGGCGAGCGTCTGGATAGTGTTGGCGACCACCTGTTCGCGCCCGTAGGTGTCCTCCAGGCCGCCGTGGATGACCGAGTTGTGGGCATAGTGGGTGTAGATCAGCCCGATGCCGCGCTCCTCCCAGATTCGGTGGGTGCAGCGGATGATGTAATCGACGATGTCGGTGTACTCGTCGTCGAAGCCGCGCAGGCGTTGCGCGCGCCCTTGCCCCGGCGCGAGGATACGGTCGATCGACCCTCTGTGGGCCAGCGCGAACGTATCGCCGCGCGTCTGCCCGTTCCCTTCTCCAGTCAACCCCTCCCCCTCTCCGGCGGCATCCACCAACCACCATGCGCTTCGCATTCGTATGCAGGATTCTTGTCCTGATTGTAGGGACGGACACGATTTTGTCAACCAACGTCTCGATATGGCACCGAATCGCTCCCCTCATGCGCCCAAAGCAAGCATGAACGCTGCCTTCTTGACAACGAACCGGCGCGCGCGTATCCTGCGTTGCATTCGTATGCACATTTTCGATCGAGATAGTGCGGTGGAGGGGACGGATGCAGGAGAGCGGGGCAGCGCGTGATGCGATGGCCGGGCGGATCGTCCGCTTCGACGAGGTCCGGCGGCGCGGCATCCCGCTGATGTTCATCGACAGTATCCTCCCCGGCCACCAACGGATGAACTACGCGCTGATCGGCGACACCGCCAGCGAGAACCCGGAGTTCGACCCGATCGTCACCGCGCCGCACGGCTTCCAGATCGGGATGGTCAAGGCCCGGCCCGGCAACGGCCCCGCCTACCATACCCACCGTTACGTCGAATCGTTCCTCATCCTCAGCGGGCGCTGGCGCTTTTACTGGGGGGCCGATCCCGACCCGGCGTTGGCCGAGGGGGAGGCGATCGTTGGTCCGTGGGATTACGTCACCCTGCCGCCCGACCTCTATCGCGGCTTCGAGGTCGCCCGCGACGAGACGGAGGAAGCATGGCTCTTCGCCGTCCTCGAAGGGCACGAAGTTTTCCGCGCGAAGGATCCGATCTGGTCGCCCCAGATCGTCCGGCAGGCCGCCGAGCACGGCTTCGACGCCGACGAGACCGGCAAGATGATCAAGCCGGCCAACTACGACGAGTTACGCGCCCGGCTGCTGGCGGAATTGGACGGCGGCACGTAGGGCTGCCTGTTCGGCAGCTACCCTCAGTAGGCGGAAAGGCCCGCGGCTGTGAGCGGCGACCGCTCACGGTTCGTGTTCATGGCGAAGAGCCCTGCCAGCACCGGCGGGGCCGCGATGCCGGTGATCGACGGCGGGACGAAATGGTCGTTGGCGAGCGCGGCCCTGAACGTGGGGCAGCCGATCCGCCCGCAGCCGTGGATCGCGATCGCGGTCAGATTTCCCTCCCGCATGCTTACTGCCTCCGGCGCCGACGCTCATCCCATGCGAGATCGCCGGTCGCGGAGGCGGTAAGCGTGAGAGACGCCCTGCCGCCGACACCGCCCGCCTGGGAATTGCCTCGCCCGCCAAACGCAATCTGCGGCGTGCCACGCGCCGAATAGGCGCGCTTGCAGGACTGCGCGGCGTCCGTGCGCGCTCCGTCGCGTTACGGTTCGCAGATGATCTCCGCCCAGCTCGCGGGCTTTCCGCTCGCTCGGGCGCTGCGGTCCAGTCCCGTCGGGTGGGCCTCGACCGGGGTGCCGCCAACCCCGCCGACCACGGGGTAGACCTCATCGCCATCGCACAGGGGTTCCGCGTCATGGGCGACGCCCAGGCGGAATCGCGGCAGCACTTCTCTGCGGACAGCGGCTGCCCGTCGACGGTGCGTTATCGGCGATCATTGGCAGCGCGTACCACCTTCAGGGGTCTGCCCCGAGCTACGGGCCCGCCCGATCGGCATCGGTCAGATGGTGTCGAACAGCAGGGCGGTGAAGAGCCATTTCGTGCCCTCCGGCATCTTCAGCGGTTTTTCGAGCGGGGGCCAAGCGAGGGCGTGTCCCGGAGCTTCCGTCCAGGCCACGCGGGTCTCCTCGCTCTCGAAGGTCTGGGCGAGGCGATAATTCAGCGCGGTGGGCTGATCGCCGACATTCGCCTGCCGCAGTTTCAGCAGCTTCGCGTCGATGAAACCGGGGGACTGCCGGATGTTAGGCAGGAACTCGTTTTGGAAGGCGCGGAGAAACTCGTCCTCGCGCGCGAGATCCACCAGGAAATCGGTGTGCAGTTGAATCGGCTTGCCCCCGCTCGCAGTCACAAGTTGCCTCCTCATTGCTCACGCCGGACGCCACTATCCAGCCTCGACAATGATAGCAAGCAATAATTGGACTGTCCAGAATAGCTCTGGTCTTACCTTTGAGTTGGGCGATGGCGCGAAGGGGCTAAGTGGAGGACGGTATCGACTAGGTACTACCCTGCGGTTGTGAGACGCCGTCAATGTCGCCGGTCGCGTAGCGCAACATGGTCTGGCGGGCATCCAGGAGGTGCTCGTGCATGGCCCGCCGCGCCCCGGCGGCATCCCCGGTGCCGACCGCGTCGAAGATCCGCTGATGCCAGCGGAATGCGGCGGCCCGCGTCTCCGGCAAGGTGGTGCCGGTGCGCATGCGCTGCTCGATGAAGGCGCTGCGGAGGGAGTCGTAGATGATGGCGAAGAGGGGATTGGCGGTGGCCCGCGCGAGCGCCCCGTGGAACTCCACATCGGCCTCCGCCCAGTCTTCGACCGAATCGACGAGCGCCGCCGTGTCCGCGAGCGCGCGGGCGATCTGGCGCAGATCCTCGCGCGTGCGGCGTTCGGCGGCGAGTCCCGCCATCTCGACCTCGAAGACCATCCGCACCTCCACCAGGTCGCGGATCGTGATCGAGCGCGGCGTTTGACTGATCAACTGGAGCAGGGCGTCACTGACCCGGCCCGTGGTCGGGGCCTGGACATACGCCCCCGATCGGTCGCGCACCTCCAGCAGTCCCCGTGCTTCGAGCGCGAGGATCGCTTGCCGGATGGTCGCCCGACTGACGCCGAATTCCTGCGCCATGTCGCGCTCGCTCGGGAGTCGGCTCCCGAGTGCGTAGACGCCGGCGGTGATCCGCTCGCGCAGCACCTCGATGACCCCATCGGCGACGCTCGGTATAGCCCCTGGGGGATTGGCCGTCCGGGACACCGCTCGCCCTCCATGCTCGTGGTCAGCCTGTGCGAATGCGCCGCATCGTGGCGGTATCCATGCCGGACGGCGCTACACCGCGGTTTGCTCGCGATCACGGCCACTATACACCCATACCCCTGGTCCGTCCAATTTCTCAGCCAAACTCTCGCGAGCCGTTGGTGCCGCTCGTGATCGGGCCAAACGCTTGACATGTAGTAGGTCACTCGGTATACTGCGGCAATCTGGTCAGACCAAATATGGAATGGATCGCCTCTGTCGGAAGGAGCGCTGGACGGATGGACACGTCTTCCTCGGGTATCGATTCGGCACGGCGGTACCTACGTCGGCGAACGGTGCTGCGCTACGGCGGCACGGCGGGGCTCCTGGCCGCTTTCAGCGGGATACTGGCGGCCTGTGGCGGCACCACCGCGCCGCCCACGACCGCACCGGGCGCGTCATCGGCCGCCTCTGCCGCCCCCACGAGCGCGGCGTCGTCGAGCGCCCCGGCGACTGCGACCGGCGGCGGCGCATCCCCCGCCGCTTCGTCCGACCCGTCGCCGGTCGCATCGGCTGCCCCGGCGACCGTCGCAACGCCCTCGGTCGCCGCGTCGGGTGCCCCGCTCCTCGGCTATACCAAGTCGGCCAAGGTCTTCAACGGCAACAAGATCAAGCTCACGATGTGGAACTGGAAGCAGCCGTTCGAGGAGATCTACAACAAATACTTCGCGCAATACACCCAGCTCTACCCGAACGTGGAGTTCGAGCAGACGGTCGTCCCTTTCGCGGAGTTCCTCAAGAAGATCCAGGCCGGCGTGCTGGCGAAGCAGGCACCGGACATGTTCGGCATGTTCTGGCTCTGGCAACCGCCGATCGTCGATGCCAAGCTGATCCGGCCGTTGCCGGAGGATCGCTTCCCGCAGGCGTCCCTGGAGGCATCGTTCGCCAACATCCGGGCGACCTATGGCGGGGCCGATGGCAAGGCCTACTGGATCCCGCTCGGCAAGCTGAGCGGCGGGTTGCACATCAACAAGAAGATCTGGGCCAAGGCGGGGCTGACCGACAAGGATGTGCCGAAGACCTGGGATCAGGTGATCCAGGTCGCCAAACAGTTGACCGTGCGCGACAACGCCGGGCGCGTCCAGGTCGCGGGCTACAACCCGACCGGCTACATCCAGTCCACCTGGCGCTACCTCTACTATCAGCAGGGCTTCTGGAGCCTCAACAAGGACTCCTCCAAATCCTACTTCGACACCGACGAGATGCGAAAGTCGCTCCAATTCTTCGACGACGTCTACAAAGTCCACAAGGTCAGCGAGCCGGACTTCCTGAAGTTCGACGAGTCGTTCGGTGCCGAGAAGGCGGCGATGATCTTCATGTGGACCAACGCGCTGCCGAACATCCGCAAGTACCCAGACCTGCAATTCGCCACCTACCCCGCGCCGACCTGGAGCGGCAAGGCCGAGCCGGCCGCCGGGCACGGCACACTCGATCCCCAGAGCCTCGTCGTCCCGGTCAGCACGCCCGACGACCGGGCGGCGGTCTGCTTCGATTTTATCCAGTGGCTCTACACGAACAAGGACTTCCTGGTCGAGGTTGCGCTCAACCAGGGGTCGCCGCCGCTCGCCACCGCGATCGTGGACGATCCGCGCATCAAGGCCGACCCGATCATCTCGACCCTGTTGCCGCAGACCGACTACATCGTTCAGACGATGGGCCTGCCGCAGGCCGCCTCGGACGCCTACACCAAGTACGCCTACGAGGCTCCCTTCGTCGCCGGGACGCCGATCGCCCAGGCGCTGAAGGAGGGGCAGGCCGCCGTGGATGACATCCTGAAGCAGGGGCCGTATTACATCAAGGAACAGGAGTACAAGTACGCCAGCCTGATGAAGTTCAAGGGTTGAGCGATGGGCGCGATCACCGGGCGTCCCGCCCTCGCCGCGCGCGTCCCCGCCCGGCCCGGGAGTCTGCTGCCGGGCCGGGGGGCGATGATCGGCCTCGCCGTCGGGCCGCTGATCATCTTCTACGCGATCTTCCTGCTGTTCCCGCTCGGCTGGTCGTTCTACATGAGCGTCCACGACTGGCCGGGCGCGACCTTCGTGCGCGAGCCGAGCTTCGTCGGTCTGGAGAATTATCGCCGCGCCGTGTTTGAGGACCGCCTCCTCCGCAAAGCGATCGGGAACACCGCGCTCTACGCCGCCCTCGCTATCCCGTTCAACCTGCTGCTCGCCCTCGCCCTCGCGGTCATGATCAACGCGCTGCCGCGCCTGCGCGGCCTCTACCGGACGCTCTATTTCCTGCCGGTGCTCGTCTCCGAGGTCACCGCCTCGATCCTCTGGCGCTACGTCTATCAGCCGCGCTTCGGGCTGATCAACGGCGCGCTCATCCGCCTCTCCGACGCCACCGGGATCGCCCTGCCACTCCCGCGCTGGCTCGACGATCCTGGCCTCGCCATCCCCGCGATCGTCGGGATGACGACCTGGAAGACGATGGGCTACACGCTGGTGATCGTCCTGGCCGGGCTCCAGGGGATCCCGGAGGTCTTCTACGAGGCGGCGCGCATCGACGGGGCGACGGGCTGGCGGCTCTTCCGCCACATCACCCTGCCGCTCCTGCGGCCGACGCTGGCCTTCCTGCTGATGACCCAGACGATCGGCGCGTTGCAGGTCTTCGGGCCGATGTACGTGATGACGAAGGGCGGCCCGGTCGACTCGACCCGCAGCGTCGTCTACCACCTCTACGACCAGGCCTTCGCCAACTTCCGCTTCGGCTACGCCTCCAGCCTGGCGGTGATCCTCTTCCTGGTCATCCTGGTCCTGGCCCTCCTCCAGACCCGTCTCCTCGCCACCCGCTGGGAGTATTAGCGATGGTGGACCAGCCCGCCCTGACGATAGCCTCGCCGCGTCCCTCGCGGATTGCCCGCCCCCGCCGCCGACCCACTGGTTGGCAGCTAGCGGCCTACGTCGGCCTCAGCCTCGGCGGGCTGGCGACGCTCCTGCCATTCGTCTGGATGCTCCTCGCCGCTTTCAAGCCGCAACGCGAGATCATCGCCCTGCCGCCGGTGTGGCTGACCGCGAACCCGACCCTCGACAACCTCGCCCGCGTCTGGACGCGGGTGAACTTCGCGCGCTACTTCCTCAACAGCCTCGTCGCCGCGGTCTTGATCACGCTGATCGTCATCCTGACGAGTTCGTTCGTCGGCTATGTCTTCGCCAAGTACCGCTTCTGGGGGCGCGACGCTCTCTTCATCGCGATCCTGGCGGCGATGATGATTCCCTGACCGATCACGCTCCTGCCGCGCTACCAGTTGATGGTCTGGTCGGGGCTGATCGACACGCTCGGCGCGCTGCTCATCCCGGCCCTCTACAACTCGTTCGGCATCTTCATGATGCGCCAGTTCATGCACGGCATCCCGAACGAGCTGATCGACGCCGCGCGGATCGATGGCGCGTCCGAGTTGCGTATCTACGCCCAGGTCGTCCTGCCACTGACCCGGCCTGCGCTGGCCGCGCTCGGCATCCTCGAGTTCATCTGGAGCTGGGATGCCTTCATCTGGCCGCTGCTCGTGTTGAACACCAGGAGCAAGTTCACCCTGCCGATCGGGCTGGCGAACTTCAACCAGGAGTTCGGCACCGACTTCGGCGCGCTGATGGCGGGGTCGGTAATCGCCGTCATCCCGATGTTCGTCGTTTACGTGGCGCTCCAGCGCTATTTCGTCGCCGGGATCGCCTTGACGGGCCAGAAAGGGTGAGAGGGGGGCCGGAATGGGGCGTGCGACGCGCAGCATGACGAAGGCGCTGAGGGGAGCCCCACACACCCCCATAACCTTCTTCCGCGTTCCGCATTCCGCAACCGAGAGGGGGGATCATGCGCGTCCTGATTGTCGGCGGCCGGGGAATATCAGCACGGCGACGACGCGCGAGTTGGTCGCGCGCGGCGACGAGGTGACGGTCTACAACCGCGACCGCACGTCGGCCACCGCGCCGATCCCGGACGGGGTGCGGCGGATCGTCGGGGACCGCGCCGACAGGGATGCGTTCGAGCGGCAGATGGCCGAGGCGGGCCGCTTCGACGCCGTGCTCGACATGATCTGCTTCACGCCGGAGGACGCCGAGAGCACCGTGCGCGCCTTTCGTGGGCGATCGAACCAGCTCATCTTCTGTAGCACGGTGGACATCTACGCCAAGCCCGCGTCGCGCTACCCCGTCCGCGAGGAGGAGCCCGGGCGCTACACCGGATCATTCAGCTACGCCGTCGATAAGGTGCGCTGCGAGGAGATTCTCCTGGCCGCGCACGAGCGGGGTGATTTCCCGCTGGCGATCATCCGCCCGGCCGCCACCTATGGCGAGGGGCGGGGGATGGTCCACTCCTTCGGGCGGGCGACGACCTACCACGATCGGATCCGCAAGGGCAAGCCGATCGTGGTCCATGGCGACGGCACCGCCTTCTGGGTCTCCTGCCACCGCGACGACGTGGGCCACGCCTTCGCCGCCGCGGCTGGCAACGCCCGCGCCCTCGGCAAGGCTTACCACACCGCCGGGGAGGAGTGGCTGACCTGGAACCGCTACCACGAACTCGTCGCCGAGGCGATGGGCGCGCCACCCCCGACGCTTGTCCATATCCCGACCGCATTGCTGGCGCGGGTCACGCCGCGGGCGCGCATCTGCGAGCAAAATTTCCAGTTCAACAACCTGTTCGACAACGCCGCCGCGCACGCCGACCTCGGCTTCCGCCAGACGATCCCCTTCGTGGAAGGGGTGCGCCGGATCGTCACCTGGCTCGACGCCAACGGCCAGATCGAGGATAGCGACGCCGACCCCCACGACGACCGGATCATCGCCGCCTGGGAACGCCTGGGGCCGAACATGGCGCGGGAACTGATCGATCTCGCCTGAACCGGGGCCACCACCGCGTCAGATTTGTCGCCATGAGGCGCTCGCGAGGAGCCACCGATGCCCGCCGATCCCGATACCCGCCGCGATGCCCATGCGCTGAGCCCGTTGCGGCTCGGCGCTGATCGCCGCACGCTCATCGATCGAAACGGCGAGCCATTCTTCTTCTTCGCCGACACCGCCTGGGCGATCGTCTGGAAAGGGCGACCGGAGGAGTGGTCACGTTACCTCGACTTCCGCGCGGCGCAAGGTTTCAGCGTCCTCCAGGTGAACCTGCTCCCCTGGCGCTGGCACCTGACCGATGTCGAAGGCAATCGGCCTTTCCTCGACGGCGACGTGGAGCGCCCGAACGAGGCGTACTTCGCGCGCTACGATCGCTTCCTCGTGGAGGCCGCCGCACGCGGGTTGTTCACCTGCCTGGTCCTCCTTTGGGGCGGCAATCGCCCGGAGATGTCGGCGGGGTATTTCAGCGACGATCAGGCGATCCGCTTCGTCCGGTATGCGGTCGAGCGCTTCGGGCGTTTCCCGGTCGTCTGGAGCCTGTCCGGCGACGCCCCCTACGCCGAAGATCTGGCGCGCTGGGAGGCGATCGGCGCGGCGGTCGAGGCAGCCGATTCGCGCGGCCACCCGACGACGAACCATCTCCACCCGCACATGAACTGGCGCTTCCTCCACCACGACTCCCCCTGGCACGACTTCCACATGCTCCAGACGAGCCACTGGCGACGCTCGCGGCCCGACATCGCCGCGCTGCCTCTGGCCTACCACGCGCGCGAGCCGCGCAAGGCGATCGTCAACGGCGAGCCATG
>DATCMP010000205.1:0-9252 GCA_036563365.1 Thermomicrobiales bacterium | reverse complement strand
ACCGGTGCCCTCCACCACAAAGACGAGTCGGATACAGACGACGAGTAGTCGCGGCGAAGCCCCACACGTCAGCAACGCGGCAGGCGGCGGCCCACCCTGGGGGCCGCCGCCTGCCGCGTCCGCGCGTGTCCGAAAGGACGGGAGGGGATCGGGTCCTTATTCGTCGATCGGCCTGATCGCCGATCGACTATCCTGTGTCGGCGGTGCGTCGATGGGAGCGGGGCGTCGGATCGCCCGACGCCCCGCAAGCAGGAGGGACTATGATGGCTACGCGCGCAGAACAACTCGCCACCCAGTTCGCGGCGATCAACGACGAGATCAGCGCCCTGATCAGCGGCTGCACCGACGAGCAATGGCGGCAACCCTGCGCCGACGAGGTTCGCCCGGTGGGGGTCGTGGCGCACCACACGGCGATCGTCCAGCAGGCATTCACGGGGATGGTCGCCACGCTGGTCGCCGGGGAGACCTATAGCCCGCAGACCTCGATGGAGACGATCGATCAGCTCAACGCGCAGCACGCCCGCGAACACGCCGAGGTCGGGAAAGAGGAAACGCTCGGCATCCTGTGCGCCAGCGAAGCGACGATCGCGCAACAAATCCGCAGCCTCGACGACGCCCAACTGGACCGGACCGCCGGGGTCTTCGGCGGCAACGAACTGACCGTCGCCCAGGTGATCGCGATGGTCGTGATCGGCCACGCCGGATCGCACCTGGCGAGTATCCGCGCCACGGTCGCGGGGTGACAGCGGCGTAGGAGGGAAGGCGGTGATCAGCGTTTGATGGCGGTGGTGAACGCAAAACGCGGAGGGGCTAGCGGCTAAATCGTCCCAAGGTCCCCCCGGCCTCGCGGGCCTGCGGCCACAACGCCTCCCTACCGAACCCTGCTATCGATGGTGTCCTGCGGTGCCGCGAGGTCAGTAGCGCGCCTGGCGATCGACCTGGCCGAGCAGCGGCTCACGCTCGGCGAAGCGGCGGATGTTCTCGCACATAAAGGCGATGACCTGGTCGCGGGCGCTGTCCTGACCGTTCGCGACGTGCGGGGTGATGATGACATTGGGCATGGCCCAGAGGGGGCTTTCCGACGGGAGAGGTTCAGTGGCGAACGAGTCCAGCCCGGCCCCGGCGATCCGCCCCGCTTGCAGGGCCGCGACGAGCGCGGCCTCGTCCACCAGCCCCCCGCGCGCGACGTTGACGAGGTAGGCGGTCGGTCGCATCGCCGCCAGCGCCGCCGCATCGATGATCCCCCGCGTCTCGGCGGTGAGCGCCAGGCACAACACGACGAAATCGGCCTCACCGAGCGCGGCGGGCAGATCGGGCGGCGCGACATACCGTTCGACATGGGGATCGTCGTGCCGCGTGCGCGCCGTGCCGAGGACGCGCATCTGCAGACCGACCCGGCACATGCGCGCCAGGTGGCCGCCGATCCCGCCGACGCCCAGGATCAGCACGGTCTTGCCAAAGAGGTCGCGCATCGGCCGCTCCCCGGTCGGGACGTGCCAGCGCCGTGCGGCCTGGTTCTGCGCGTAGCCGGGCAAATCGCGCGCGAGGGCGAGCATGAGCAGCAGCGCGTGCTCGGCCACCATCGGCCCCATCGGCCCCTTCGAGGCGGTGAGCATGATATGCTCGGCGGCGATCACCTCGGGGGTCAGCAGGCCCTCGGCACCAGCCGGGACGCTGTGCAACCAGCGGAGACGCCCCTCCGGCACCAGCGCCGGGGGGAGGAGCGGTGATAGGGGCGGCAAGATCATCGCGCCATTCGCTCTGGGCAACAGTTCAGCGAACTGCTCGGGATCATCGACCAGCGCGACCTCGGCGCGCGGGTGGGCGGCGACCAGCGCCCGGCGCAAGTTCTCCGGGATACTGGCTGGCACATTCACCACTACGAACACGTCCTGCGCGCCCATCGCTCTTTCCCTCTCTCGTCGCACACCGCTGCGGCGGTACTGCCATCCCCAGGCCCCCACAACCTGTGCGGGCCTGGGGCGAACGGTATTCGCGTTGACCGATTCGTTGGTCTATCAGTTGCGGATCTCGTAGAAGAGGTTGAAGGGGTTCTGGGGGAAGTCGACCCGGCGGAAGTGGGTGAACCCGGCCTCGCCAGCGAGTTCGCGCGCCTTCTCCTCGCCCATGCAGGTGCCGGTCCCCTCGCCGCCGACCGCCAGCGCCTGGGTCATGCAGTAGTTGGTGCTCGCCGAGTAGCCGAACGCCCCGATCCCCATCGGGTGCTCGATGTTCTGCTGGAGATCGCCGGAGAAGTTGAACTCCTGCATGAAGTAGGTGCCATCGGGCTTCAGCGCCTCGCGGATCGCCGCGAGCGCCGGGCGCGGGCGGGGCATGTCGTGGACCACGTCGAAGGTGGTGATCAGGTCGTACTGGCCGGGGATCCCTGCCGTCGCGTCGCAGACCGCGTAGCGCACCCGACCGTCCAGCCCCGCCGCTGCGGCGTTGGCATTCGCCGCCTCGATGGCGGGCGGGTAGGCGTCGAACCCGACGAGGGTCGCCTCGGGGTAGCCCTGCGCCAGGAACAGCAGCGCCTGACCGTTGCCGCAGCCGATGTCCGCGACCGACCCGCCCGCCCGCAGCGCGGCGTCCGCCTGGGGCAGCGCCGGCACCCAATCCTGCGCGAAATTGTTGCGGAAGCCGGTGCGGGTGAAGCGCTCGAAGCCGCACATCCAGTCCGCGCCGTAGGCGGATTGCGGCACGCCGCCGCCGGTCTTGAACGCCTCGGTCAGCAGATCGAGGTTCGCCCAATACGACCGGATCATCGGGAAGACGCTGGCCAAGTAGAGCGGGCTGTCCGGATCGACCAGGATAGCGGCCTGCTCCGGGGTCATCGCGAAGTGCTTGGTCCCGTCGTCGTACGCGACGTACCCATGGCAGGCCATCGCCGACAACCATTCCCGTGCATACCGCTCGGCGATCCCCGCGCGGGCGGCGAACGCGGCGCTCGTCGCCGGGCCGCCGTCGGCGAGGTGCCGCCAGAGCCCGAGCCGGTCGGCGATCGTGATCAGGGTGCCCATCTGGTTCGCGGTGACGTCGCCCAGCACCTTGAACGCGAACGCCCCCGCCTTCTCCATGTCGAGCGTCGGCTGCGTACTCATGCCCTACCCCTCCTTGATACGCCGCCTGCCCGGCGTTGCGGGGCGGGCGGCACCGCGCCTCGGCACCGCCACGCGGGTGCCGAGTACTTATCAGCGTAGCGCGGCGCGGCGCGGCGCGAATCCACCGAACCATGTAGCGCGCGTATGTAATTCGTGCGGGAAGCGTATGTAGCAGGCGACCATGCGTGCTCAGGCGAGGCGATGGCGGAGGGCGTAGGCGGTCGCCTCAGCGCGGTTGTGCGCGTTGATCTTGCCGTAGACGTTGGCGACGTGGCGCTGCACGGTGGCCGGGCTGAGGCAGAGGGCCACCGCGATCGCGCCGTTGCTCCGCCCCGTCGCGAGCAGCCCGAGCACCTCGACCTCCCGCCGCGACAGGCCATCCGGGCGGTCGAGCGGACCAGATGTTGGTGCGCGGGTAGCTTCGAGACGGGCGACGAGCGCGTCGGCCCGCTCCAGGGCGGGATAGGCGGCGAGGGGTTCGAGAATCGCGCGGGCGGCAGCCAGGTGGTCGCGGACCTCGCCCGCGCGACCTTCGGCGGCGTGCAACTCCGCGAGGGCGAGCAGGGTCAGCGCCCGCTCGTAGGGGGCGGCGCACGCGACGGCCAGCGCCAAAGCAGCAGCGAGGTGCGTTCGTGCATCCTCGTGATGCCCATCGGTAGTGGCGAGTTCACCGAGTAAGCGGTGGGCGGCCAGGAGAGCGAGCGGCTGGCGCGGCTCCGTCGCATGGGCCAGGGCGCGCGCGGCGTGCTGTCGCGCCAGATCGAGGTCGCCCGCCGCGCGATGGTATGCGGACCAGCCGAGCGCGCTTTCGACCTGGCCCCAAACCATGCCGGACCGGGCAATCCACTGGTCATACACTTCCAGCCAGGTCCGCGCCACCGCAAGCTCGCCCTCGTCCAGGGCTAGCGCGCTAGCCACTCGCAGGAGTGACAAAGCAGCGATGAAATTACCTCGACTTTAGCGGTTCAGGCCACGTAGCAGAGCGTGTCGGTCAGGCGCTCGAAGAGTTCTCGTGGGACTTTAATAATCTCGTCGTCGCAAGTGGATGTCTGAAAACTGGCGTGCTGCCAGAGCTCGCGCCTGACGAGCGCCAGCGCGTCGGCAAACGTGGGGCGCTCCTTGTGATACCACGCGGCCTGACGGGTGGTCCGGGCGGGGTCGACCATGCGCTCGTGGGCGATGAGGGCGACGAGCGAGAAGAGGCCCAGCAGCGCTGGGGTGGTGCGGCGGATCGCCATCTCGGGCCACTGGCGCCGGGGTACCCGCACGCGGGTCGCGACGCCCAGATGGCGGCGCGTTTCTTCCAAGGTCACCGCGAGCGGCCAGCGCTGCACGAACCAGGCGAGGATCGGCGCGGGGTCGGCGGCCACCTCGGTACAGAGCAGCGCCTGGGTGGCGAACCGGCCCTGCGGGTCGCGGATGCGCACCCAGCGCAGCGGCACCGGCGGCAGGCCGGTGTGGTACCACACGGCGGTACCCGTGACGACGTCAACCTCGCGCTCGCCCGCGCCGTACCAGTGGGCGACGGTCACCCGGGCCCAGGCGGCCGTCGCGTCGGCGGCGACCGCGGCGAGAGTCGGGAGACGCGCGCCCGTGAGTCGGGGGCGGCCGTGTTGGGGCGGGCGACGCGTCGGCGCGGGGTCATCGAGGGCCGCGTCGAGCCGGAGGCGGGTAACCACCGTGACCGGCCGCCGCCAGGAACGGCACGCGGCGAGGAAGGCCAGCGCGGCGTACCCGCTGCCGGCGACCGCGATGATGGCGCGCTCCGGCCACCAGCGGCGGACGACGCGGAGCAACCGCCGCGCCCAGTCGGTCAGCGCCTTATGCCGCCGGCCGTGCTCCCGGTCGTAGCGCTCCGAGGGGGCGAGCGCGGTGAGCACCGGCAGTGCCCACGTCCGCCCGGCCCACGGGATGGGGACGAGGGGCATGAGGCACGACCAGCGCAGGCCGCTCGCCTTGGCGAAATGGGCATGGCTGGAGCGCACCGCGTCGCGGTAGATGCCCTTGGCGGCGATCTGCCGCCCGCGCCGTCGTTCGAGTGTCTCGGCGATCCCGAAGACGAGCGGGCCATCCGGCGCGAATGCGGCGACGAGCAGCGTCAGGAGGGCGCGCCCAACCGCGAGGCCGGACCAGCGCGCGTGGCGCAGGACGCGGTGGTAACGGTGGAACTGCGACACCCGCGCCAGGCCCGTCGCCCGCAGCGCCGCCGCGACGGTGCGCTGCGCGGGGGCGAGGAGCGCGCCGACCACCAGCACCTGGGCGTGCGCCCAGACCCGGCGCGAGAATAGCGGCGCGAACGCGGCCAGCACGGCGGCGACGGTCGGTGGCAACAGCGACATCGGCACCCCTCCTCACGAAGCAGTGCCGATCATAACCGACCCCTCAGCTTCTCACAGCGCTAAAGTCGAGCTTAGGGCCACGTCGGTTATGGCGCAACAGTCGCGACGATCATGGCCGTCTGGCGGCAGCCAGGATCTTGGCCGAGGTATGCCAGAAGCGCGTGGTGCTCGGCACAGGCACGGCCTTCTCGACGAGCGCGAAGCCGTTCCCCGGTCGCCCATTCACCAGATGCCACACGACGAAGAGTTCTGTGTCCGTTTTGCCGACGAGCTCGAAGTCGCCCTTTGGGGTGCGATACCGGACAGGGAGATCGAGCGTAACCGGCTCGGCCAGGAAGGCCACGGACAGTCTCGTCTCTGGCGTCACCGCGACACCGGCGAATGGGTCGAGCGCCATCACGCCCTCCAGTTCCGCCACGGTTCGCAAGCAAACCGGCACGGCATAGCCCAGGGACTCCAACAACCGGGCCTCGAGTTGTCGACGTAATACGGCCCGGTCACCCTCAGCACTATCGAAGAAGAGGTTGCCGCTCTGGATATAGGAGCCGACGTTAGCCAGACCGAGGTCGGCGAAGATTCGCCGCAACGGCTCCATTTTGATGTACCGTCCGCCGACGTTGATCCCGCGTAGCAATGCGATATAGCGCATTCTTCCCATCCTCCGTCATCCATCCCACCTATGCGTTCTCCCGCTGTTACCCGGTTCGCCACGCGACGCTGCCGTGGCAGAAGCTCCCCAGAGCGTTATACCGCATCCTTCGGAGCCGACGCCTCAGGGCTACCGCCCAAAGGAGCCGCGCGATGGCAACCCGGGCACCACATCGGATACAACGGCGAGCAGAATTGCCCACCGAGGATTATTCCCTCTCGAACGCGCCCTCTCCGTAGGCGCGGAAACACTACCCTTGACGACCCCTGGCGCTCGCGGTACACTCCAAATATCAAGTAATGACAAGGAGACTTAGGGTAACTTGATAACCGACAAGAGGCGGCATTCGGCAGTAGTTGGGGGGGGGGTGCGATCACCGCCGATGGCGCGGAGGACAGCTGTGGACAAGATCACGCGACCGAATGTGCTCGCCGCGGGTGGCGGCGAACACGACGATACGTCGCAGCTCATGACAAGCGAGGCATCGATCGACGCCTCGATGCCTGCACGCAATCCGATGGATGCATACCTCGCGTCGCTGTCGCCGAACGGCGCGCGGGCGATGCGGGAGCGGCTCCGCGCCGTCGCGCGCCTCATCGGGGTGGCGGAGGTACCGGGCATCGCCCCGGAGGATGCGATGCGGGAGCACTGGCACACGCTGCCGTTCGAGCGGGTCGAGCAGATCCGCCAGGCGATGCTCACGAGCGGCGCGGCACCCTCGACCGTTAACCTCACCCTCGCCGCCCTCAAGGGGATCGCCCGCTACGCCCGCAAATTCGGCCTGGTCAGCCTGGAGGACGCCCAGAACATCCGCGAGGTGGCGGGCGTCAAGGGTGAACGCCCGCCCGCCGGGCGAGCATTGGCAAGCGGCGAACTGGCAGCGCTGGCCGCCGCTTGCTTCGCCGACGATGGCTCCGCCGGCGTGCGTGACCTTGCCCTGATCGCCGTCTGGCGTGTCGCCGGGCTGCGCCGCGCTGAATTGGCGTCATTGTCGCTCGGCGATTATCGCCCGGGAACCCCGCCGATCCTGGCGATCAGGCGCGGGAAGGGGAACAAGGGGCG
Organism: Thermomicrobiales bacterium; assembly: GCA_036563365.1. Classification (GTDB taxonomy): domain Bacteria; phylum Chloroflexota; class Chloroflexia; order Thermomicrobiales; family CADCWN01; genus CADCWN01. The sequence goes on along the minus strand of DATCMP010000205.1, from coordinate 2,101 downwards.
GGAGATCCCCCTCAACGCCGATGCCACGGCGGCTGTCGGGCGCTGGCTGCGGCTGCGCGGGCGGCGCGACGGCGCGCTCTTCTGCCGGATCGACAAGTGGGATAACATCGACCCGCAGCGCCGCTCGCTCTCGCCCCATGCCCTCTACAAGATCCTGCTGAAACGCGCCGAGCAGGCGGGGATCGACCACGCCTCACCCCACGATTTCCGGCGCACCGCGATCGGCGACATCCTCGACGCCGGCCACGATCTCGCGACCGCACAGCAACTCGCCGGACACGCCAGCCCGGTCACCACCGCCCGTTACGATCGTCGCGGCGGTCGCGCCCGCGCCCGCGCCACCGCTGACCTTCGCTTTCCCCTGCCGGGGGCTGATGGCGGCGACGACCGATAGCGGCGGACATACGACATCCCTCGCAACAGAATTATGTGAAGTCAGGGCGCGTGTCGGCCTGCGGTGAGGGGAAAGGCGCCGTCGTTGCTATTACCCGATCTCGCCGCGAGCCCAGCCCTGGGCCGCGAGGTGCGCCAACCGGCTCGGCTCCGGTAGGCGATGCTTGAGGCAGGTGCGAAGGACCAGATCGGTCGCTTCGTCGAGCGTGATCCGGTGCCCCACCGACACATAGAGCGGCTTGACGCGATTCTTCGAGCGCACCGCCATCCCCACGACTCGACCGCGATAGGTCAGCGGTTCCCGCGCGCCACGCTCCTCCGCCAGCGGCGGGTGATCGCCCCGCAAGATCGATTTGGCGCAGCCGAGCGTGGGCAGCCCGCTGAGCAACCCCAGGTGGCAAGCGAGGCCGAAACCGCGCGGATGGGCGAGCCCTTGACCATCGGCGAAGAGCAGATCGGGGCGGACTGTGAGTCGGCCCAGCGCGACGGCGATCGGCGGGATCTCGCGCCAGGAGAGGAAGCCCGGCACGTAGGGGAAGCTAACCGTGGCCTCGCCATGCACCGCCTCCATGACCTCCAGCGAAGGGAGCCGCATGACCACGATCGTCGCACGCCCGAGATCATCGCGCAGATGCACATCGCAACCGGCGATCAACCCCGGCGACGACACCAACGGGACTTGCTCCACCTGCCGCGCCCAACGCATCTGCAACGCGGTAGCAACGTCGGGTTGCTGCCGCTGATCGGGCAGATACGCGCGGTTGATTTGCACCGCCCCGCCACTACGCGCCACCGTCACCCCCGACTGGCAGTGCGGCACCGAATCGGCCGCCGATGAGTGCCAGGTTACCCCGCGCGAAGTCGTGCCCGGGCAACGCCCGTCGGCCTTCCGGTTGCACCTCGGTCAAGGCTAACAAGCCATCACCCGTCGCGATCACCGGCCCTGCCATGTTCATGCCCACGATCGTGCCCGGTGGAGCAGATCCCGCCTCGACCGCATCGGCTGCCACGACACGAGCACCGAGGACCAACAAACGCTTGCCCTGAGCGAAGGTATACGCCCGAGGCCAGGGGTTAAATGCGCGTACCTGCCGTCCAAGTGCGGCCGCCGAGCGCGACCAATCGATCGCCCCATCATCTTTCGTGAACGTGCGTGTGACCGTCGCCAGACTGTCATCCTGTGCCTGCGGGACGAGACGACCGGCGACCCACTCCGGGATAACTTCGAGGAGCAGCGCGGCACCCAGCTCCGCGAGACCCGGTGTGAGGCTCGCTGTCGTCTCCTCCGCATCGAGCGGGATCTGTCGCTGGGCGAGGATCGGCCCGGTATCCATCCCGCGATCGGTGAGCATGATCGTCATCCCGGTTATCGGGTCGCCGTCGAGGATAGCGGTAGCGATCGGTGAGGGACCGCGATGTCGTGGCAAGAGCGACGGGTGGACATTGAGACAGCCGTAGCGCGGGATGTCGAGTACCGCCTGGCGCAAAATTTGTCCGAAGGCGGCGATCACGAAGAGATCGGCGTCCGTTGCGCGCAACTGCTCCAGCACTTCGGGGCCGCGCAGACGTTCCGGCTGCAACACGTCGATCGCGTGCGCCGTTGCCACATCCTTCACCGCCGACGCCGCCAAGCGCCGCCCGCGCCCCGAAGGGCGATCGGGCTGCGTCACCACCAGGACCACCGTGATATAGCGCGCGGCGATCAGGG
>DATCMP010000194.1:0-11130 GCA_036563365.1 Thermomicrobiales bacterium | reverse complement strand
GAGGCCATCACGCTACGACAGATAAAAGCCGATCAGCGTCACCGCGCACCCCGACTCATCCGCTCGCCCCACCGATAACCGCCCCCATCTCCCGCGCGTCACCCCTCCCGCTTCAGGGGAGGGGCCGGGAGCGGGGTTTGGCACCCCCACCCGCCCAACACAAAGGCGCGCTCGTAAGCGCGCCTTCTCGGAAACCTGGTTATTCGCCCATCGCGTGACCTAGATCAGCGCCTCTTTGCCGCAGGCACGCAGGATCCGCTTGCGCGTCTCCTCGGGGCAGCCACCCTTGCGGCCGATCGCCCCGATCGCGTGCAAGACATTCCCTTCGAACTGGAACCGTTCGACACATGGCGGGCAACGGTCGAGATGCTCGCGCACCTCGCGCTGCTCGGCCTCATCCAACTCGCGGTCGAGGAAGGTATAGAGTCGCTCTTCGCATTCTTTGCAGCTGAACATGGTCTTGCCTGCCCTTTGCCCTGTCCCCTCCACACACACCGCCCCGTTCGGCGGGCATGATCCTTCTTGTGTGCCGCCGCCCGACACCCGGCCTCACGCACTCGCACTCGCGCCGTAACCAGCCTCGCGCGCCTCTTCCCACAGGAGCTTCTGGAGGCGTCGTCGCGCGCGATAGAGGCGCGACATGACCGTACCGATCGGGATACCGAGGATATCGGCGATCTCGCGATACGAAAATCCCTCCACGTCGGCCAAGAGCTCGACCTGGCGGAACTCGACCGGCAACTCCTCCAACGCCTCCAGCACCCGCTCGTCACCGATGCGGGTCAGCACCTCGCGCTCCGGATTTTCCGGTCGCGGCGCGACCCCACCCTCGGCGATATGATCGTAGAGGTAATACTCGGTGACATCCTCGATCGAACTGCTCGGTCGCCGCTTCTTCCGCCGATACTGGCTGATGAAAGCATTGTTCAGGATACGGAAGAGCCAGGCCCGCAGATTCGTCCCCTCCTCGAACCGGTCGAGCGACCGGAACGCGTTGAGGTACATCTCCTGCACCAAATCTTCGGCATCCTGCGGATTGCGACTGAGCCGCAATGCCGTCCGATAGAGCGCGTCGAGGTGGGTCAACGCCTCCGCTTCGAGTCGCTCCTGCCGCTCTCGCGCCGCATCGTCAGTCGCGTCCATACCCCCCGGCCCGGCGTATCAGCGGCGCACCACTGACATCCTCTGTAACGTCGCCCCGTGGCGCGTATTCCCAATCGTTCCATCGCAGGTTCCAGCACAGCGCGATTCGCGCACCATGATTCGCATGGCGGCACTGTTGCCCAACATTATACGCGCATCCAGCCGACGGCACGCCAACCTGAGTCGTCGCACCCGTCGCAGTCGGCTATACTGACCCCTGGTCAACGCCAGGTAAACTCGGTCAACGATAGGTGAACAGGGATAATGAGCGAACAAGGTCAATGGATGCGCGCGACCACACCAAGGGCTGAGCGCGGCCCGCTGATGGCGATCGGCGGCGCGGAAGACCGGGTCAAGGAACGGATCATCCTCCGGCATTTTGTGCAACTGGCCGGTGGCGCGGCGGCGCGGATCGCGATCATCCCGACGGCATCGAGTATCGAAGACGCGGGCCAGCGCTACAAGGCGATCTTCCTCGCGCTCGGCGCGGCCTCGGCGGAGGTCGCCTACGTCGCCGATCGCGCGGCGGCCCTCGATCGCGCCACGGCGGCCCCGCTCGCCGACGCGACGGGGATCTTCATCGGCGGCGGCAACCAAATGCGCCTCGCGGCGATCCTCGGCGGCACCCCGATCGAAGCGGCGATCCACGCGCGCCACGCGGCGGGCGCGGTCATCGCCGGGACCAGCGCGGGGGCCTCGATCCTCTCGCGGCACATGGTCGCGATGGGATCGAGCGGCACCGCGCCGCGCAGCCGGATGGCGCAACTCGCCGCCGGGTTCGGCCTCATCGACACCGCGATCGTCGATCAGCACTTCCGCCAGCGCAACCGGATCGGTCGCCTGCTGTCCCTCGTCGCCCTCAACCCCGCCCAGCTCGGCCTCGGCGTCGATGAGGACACGGCGGCGATCATCACCGCCGACGGCGAGATGACGATCCTGGGGCGCGGCACGGTGATCGTGGTCGATGGGCAGCGGATGAGCAGCGACAGCGCCGGGCAGGCCGACGGTCGCCCGCTGAACATAACCGACGTCACCCTGCACGCCCTCGCCAACGGCGCGCGCTACGACCTGCACACCCGTCGCCCGGTCTTTATCCCAGCGCCGCCCGTTGACGAGGACCCGATCATGCAGGCCGAGCGCCGGGCGCTCTACCAGGCCGTACTGGTCGCCGATGACGGGGGATGAGACGTAGAACGGTGGCGGGTGGTTCCCCCCCCGCATACCTAACTATCTACATCACCCGCCCGTAATCTGCTATAAACTCCGCACATCCCTCGCGCGCCTGCCCCTCGCGGCGGCGCGCGATTTACGCAATACTCCCAACGAAAATCGTCGGCGCGAGCGCCAAAGAGGCAGCGGGAGATCAGCATGGGCATGAAGATCCTCGAAACACAGATCTATCGCGGCGCGAACTATTGGGCACCGATGCCGGCGATCCGCTTCCTCCTCGACATCGACGAACTCGAGGAACGACCGACAAACCTCATCCCCGGCTTTTACGAGCAGCTGACCACCACCCTGCCGGGGATGATCGAGCACCGCTGCTCGGTCGGGCATCGGGGCGGCTTCTTCGAGCGCGTCAAGGACGGCACCTGGATGGGGCATGTGCTGGAGCACACCACCCTCGAACTCCAGACCCTCGCCGGGCAGGATATCGGCTATGGCAAGGCGCGCACCGCCCGCACCCCCGATGGCGAGCCGCGCTACGGGATTTACCACGTCGTCTTCGAGTACGAGCAGGAGGATGTCGGCCTCGCCGCCGGGCACCTCGCCAAGCGCCTCCTCGAGGCGTTCATCTGGCCGGAGCGCGACCCCGCGTTCAACTTCCAGCATGAGATGGAGGGGCTGATCCGGCTGGCCGAGCAGAAGGCGTTCGGGCCGAGCACGCGCGCCCTGGTGGACGAGGCGAAGCGGCGCGACATCCCGATCCAGCGCCTCGACGAGAACCGCTCGCTGGTCCAACTCGGCCACGGCAAATACCAGCAGCGGATCTGGGCGACGGTCACGTCCAAGGGGAGCGACATCGCGGTCGACATCGCCTCGAATAAGGAACTGACCAATCGCCTCCTCCGCAACGTCGGGATCCCGGTGCCGCTGGCGCGCAACGTCGATGACGAAGATGACGCGGTGCGCGCCGCCGCCCGGATCGGCTACCCGGTCGTGGTGAAGCCGCTCGATGGCAACCACGGGCGCGGCGTGGGAATCAATCTCGCCGATGAGGCGGCGGTGCGCGCCCATTACCCGCTCGCCCGCGGCGCGACCCGCAGCGGCACCGTGATCGTGGAGAGCTACATCGTCGGCAAGGATTACCGCGTGCTGGTCGTCGGCGGGCGGGTGGTGGCGGTCGCCGAGCGTGTCCCGGCCCACGTCATCGGCGACGGCGAGCATACGGTGCGGGAGCTCGTAGCAACCACCAACGCCGATCCCCGACGCGGCGTCGGCCACGAGAAGGTGCTGACCCGGATCAACCTCGACGCAGCGGCGATCGACCTGGCGGCGCGGCAAGGCTACGGCCCCGATGACGTCCCGCCGAAGGGCGCGCACGTCCAACTCGCGCTGACGGGCAATATGAGCACCGGCGGGATCTCGATCGACCGCACCGACGAGATCCACCCCGATAACGCCACAATCGCCGCGCAGGCGGCGCAGGTGATCGGCCTCGACGTGGCCGGGATCGACTTCCTGACCCCGGATATCGCCCACTCGGTGAAAGAGGTCGGCGGGGCGATCTGCGAGGTCAACGCTGGGCCGGGTTTCCGCATGCACACCCACCCGACCGAGGGGATCCCGCGCGATGTCGCCCGCCCGGTGATCGAGCTGCTCTTCCCGCGCGACACGCCGAGCCGGGTGCCGATCGTGGCGATCACCGGGACCAACGGCAAGACGACGACCAGCCGGATGATCGCCCACATCCTGAAGATGGCCGGGCGCAAGGTCGGGTTGACCACGACCGACGGGATCTACATCGACGGGACGCAGATCGCGGCGGGCGACATGAGCGGCCCCGGCTCGGCGCGGATGGTCCTGCAGAACCCGACGATCGATACGGCGGTGCTGGAAACGGCGCGCGGGGGGATCGTCCGTTCCGGCCTCGGCTACGACGCCGCCGACGTCTCGATCGTCACCAACATCGCCGCCGATCACCTCGGCCTCGGCGGGATCCACACCCTCGACGATCTGGCGCGCGTCAAGGGCGTCGTCGCCGCCGCCACGCACCGGCGCGGCACGACGATCCTCAACGCCGACGACGAACGTTGCATCGCGATGGCGAAGCTGACGCGGGCCAAGGTCTGCTACTTCTCGTTGCACCCCGACCAGGAACCGGCCCGCAGCGTGATCGAGGCGCACGTCAAGAACCGCGGGAACGCCGTGATCGTGCGCGACACCCCGCGCGGCGAGGCGATCTGCCTCCTCGACCGCCGCCAGACGAGCCTGCTGCTCGTCAACGACATCCCGGCGACGTTCGACGGGCGGGCGCGGGTCAACGTCGCCAACGCCCTCGCCGCGACCGCCGCCTGCCTCGGCCTGGAGATCGATCCCGACGCGATCCGCCTGGGGCTCCGCACCTTCACGTCGTCGTACTTCCAGACCCCCGGTCGCCTGAACATGATCGACTACCGGGGCGGGCGGGTGCTGGTGGACTACTGCCACAACCCGGCGGGGATGGTCGCGATGGCCGACTTCATCCGCCGCCTGGAGCCGAAACACTCGCTGGCGATGATCGCCATCCCCGGCGACCGGCGCGACGAAGATATCCAGGCGTTCGGGCGGATCGCGGGCGGGGCGTTCGATGAGGTGATCGTGCGCGAAGATCGCCACACGCGCGGGCGGGAGCGCGGCGAGGTCGCGGGGCTGCTGCGCGGTGCCTTACTCGAAGCGGGGATGCGCCCCGAGCGGATCACCGTCGAGACGGACGAGCACAACGCCTTCCGCCAGGCGCTCGAACGCGCCCGCCCCGAGCAACTGACCGTCCTGCTGGTCGATCACCCGGCGACGACCTGGACGGAACTGATGGCCTATCTCGAAGAGCCGCAGGCGGGATGAGTCGTGGGTCGTGAGTCGTGAAGGGTGAGAAGGGGATGCGGGGCGTTGCGGCCCTCACCCCCGGCTCGCATTCGCTCGCCACCCCCTCCCCTCATTCGAGGAGGGGGGAAAGCCGTTGCGATTCTTCTGGCTACGGCCTAACCCTCCCGCTTCAGGGGAGGGTCGCCGCCGCAGCGGCGGGGAGGGGTTTAACACTCACACACCAGCAACAAATCTCGACCCTCCCCTTTCAGGGGAAGGGTCAAAACCGATCGACTTTCCGTCGCCCGAACGATCCCCCGTCCCCGCTCTTGCCCTCTCTGCAGTCCTCAGCGTCTCTGCGTCTCTGCGGTGATCTCCCCTCGGCTCTGTGTTCTCTGTGTTCTCTGTGATTAAAAGCGTACTCTACTGCCCGCCGAAGTCGGTCGTCCAGTACCAGCCGTAGTAACCGCCCTGCGCCCGCCCGATCCCGATCGTGGCGAACTCGGGGCGCAACATGTTGGCCCGGTGGCCGTCGGAGTCGCGCCACTGCACGAACGTCGCCGCGGCGGTGGCATTCCCCGCCGCGATATTCTCGCCGGTCCAGGTGTTGAAGCAGTAACCAAACGCGCAGAGCCGGACGCCCGACTCGCGCCCGAACGAATCGGCATGGGAGAAATCGGCCGGCGTCTTGACCCGCACCATCAGATCGGCGCTCATCCACTTCGCCGCCGCGATGAGCGGCCCGGAGAGGGCCAGCGGCCCGACACCATTGCGCTGACGATAGAGGTTGATGATCGTCAGGAACGACGACTCCTCGGCATCGAGCCCCGCGCGCACCTGCCAGTTCAACGCCTGCCAGAGCGCGCGCGCGAACCAGGCGCGGCTACTCGGCTGGTCCCAGTCGAGCGCACCGGTGATCGGACGATCCGGGAGCGCCCCTGCGTAGGCCACGTAGGTGGCGATGTCGGTGCGATGGCCGGAGGAAAGCGGCACTTCCGGATAGAGGTTCGGATCATCCTGCTGCTGTAGCCAGAGATTGCTACTGACCATCGCCCGGGTGATGAACGAGATCGTCTGCGCGTGCAAGACCGCGCCGGTCGGATCGAAGGTGCCGTCGGGGTAGCCGCGGACGACCCCGCGCCCCGCCAGGGTGCCGACCGCCTGCCAGAGGCCGTCGTCCACACCGTTGCGGTCGGGGAACGGGTTACCCCGCACCTCGCTGTCCCAGACCATCGCACGGGCGATCAGCGCGGCCATCTGCGCGCGGAGGACGGTATCGCCGGGACCGAAGCAGCCATTCTCGTAGCCGCGCACGATCTCCAGCGCCGCCAGCGTCGTCACCGCCCCGTAGGCCGGATCGCTCGCGCGAATGTCGCAGAAGGTCGGGAATCCGGTGGCGGCGGCGACCGCGGGCGGGTGCCACAGCCCCACCACGGCCAGATTCACCGCAATCAGCAGCGCCAGGAATACGCGCACCCATCGTCTCATCGCCGCACCCTCTGTCCCCGTTGGTAGGGCAACCGCGTACCCACCGCGCAAGCAGTGATAGCACGGCTGCGGACCACATGGACATAGCCCGTTAGTCCCGACTCGGGCAACGTTGGCAAGGTAGGGGAGGGCAGCGGCGCAGGCGGCAGCGACAGGCCACATCTGCGCGTTGGGCTTTCGCTCTAACCCCAACAAACAGCCCCGACGGCTCCGGCAACCCCGCTGCACCGTTTGTATACCCGGCGATCAACTGCATTCTGGGCTTGACGTTTCCCGCTCGATCCCGTATCACCAACGGGGCGGGCAAGAAGTGGTACGGCCCCCGCAAGTCGCGAGCGCCGGGTCGCCGAAACAGGGAACGCCGGCAGCCTTAAGCACTGCCGGAGCCCGCGTGCCGGACCAATATCCGATCGTAGGCGACGAACGCCGCCAGCGTCAGCAAGGCCAGATTGACCGGGAGCATCGCCGCCATACTCACCGAGCAGCCCAACGCGGAGGCCGCCGTCGGCGGCCGGTAGAAGCCCCAGCTGCTGGAGGTGGGGGTGGCGCACGGGCAGCACCTTCTGCATCCCGTCGACCTTATAGGGCTACGCTGGGATCTGGACATACGACCGTATAGGTCAGCGGGCGGCGTGCGGATTCGTCAGGACGCCGACCGTCTGCAACCAGGGGGGCGTGGGCAACGGGTTACGGTCCACGCGCATCCCGAGTTTCTTCATCACCCCGATCGAGGCGGTGTTATCGTTGGTGGTCGTCGCGATGATCCGCCCGAGTTCCAGGTGATCGAAGGCATAGTCGATCAGCGCCCGCGCGGCCTCCGTGGCATACCCCCGCCGCCGTTGCGCGGGCGAGACCGCCCAGAACAGGCCGAATTCGGTGGAGGCCAACCCTGTGACATCCGCGACATCCCGGCGCAGGATCGGCAACTGCGCGTACGGCCCGAGGCAGGGCGAATAGCCGCACGCCCCGATCAGCGCCCCCGACTCCCGCGACACGATCGCGCGGTCGCCATACGGCGGCTGATAGAGCTGCGCCAGTTGCTCATAGTTCAGTACCGTCCAGTCGAGCCAGCGTCGCCGCGCATCGAGGCTCTGCGCGCCCTCATTGCCCATATCAGCCTCGGCGAGATCGACATCGAGCAACCGATGGACATCGGGCAAATCCGCCCCGACGAACGGTCGGATGATCACGCGCGCGGTTTCCAACGTCGGCATCGTCAGCATGATCCCTCCATCGCGCCCTCCATCGCGCCCTCCATCGCGCACGACCCGCTGCCGCGCCACACGATCGGCGTGACGGCGAGGCGATCCCTCTTTGTCCCTCGGCCATCGCGTCTCAGCGAAGGGCCGCGGCAGTATAGCGCACGCTTCTCGGTGCTCCACTTCCCTTCTTCACCCATGCGCCATCGTTTACCAAGGGGCAATACCCGAGACAAACACGGGACTTTTCCGGCCCGCGAAGGGCTGAGGTAGGAGGAATGGTGAGGTACCAGACTTAATAGCCAGGAGAAACAGGCCAGACAATACGGGCGAATCGTCTCGATATTCATCCCCTATATTGGTTAGAAAATGTAAGACGATTGTTTCTATAATGCCCATTCCCACTCGAAGACAATAGCTGCAGGCAGGGTGATCTGCCGGGGCAGCGAGTCGGCGTCACCAATGCTGGGAATCGCCAGAGCCTCGCGGCGAAGCCTCTTTTCCGGGCAGCGGCTGATCGTGCGGAGGGAACCCGTAGGCGATCCCACGCGACAGCTTGTCCGTGCGCGGATAGCATCGGACAGTCGGCAAGGGATACCTAACTGGTGGCGCGGCCGAAGGGCGGGGCGATCCGCACGACAGAACAAGGAGCGTTCACGGATGCTGGGCATGGAGCCGCGTATCGCGCCTCGGGGCGAGGCGCGATCGGCACACACGACACCGACACCGATCGGCGCGAACTCGGAGCAGGGTGAGCCGCGCGTGAGCGTGATCATCCCGGCGATGAACGAGGAGATGAACATCCGCCAGGTCCTCGAGATGGTGCCGAGTTGGGTCCACGAGGTTGTCCTGGTCGATGGCTACTCGACCGACGGCACCGCCCAGGCGGCCCGCGAGGTCTGGCCGAATCATCACGTCGTGGTCAAGGAGCGCCGTCAGATCGAGGACCGGCGCGGCGCGGCGCGACCCGGCACGCGCGATCGACGCAGCGAAGGGCGCGCCCTGCGCCTGGTCGGACAGACACGCCGCGGCAAGGGCAACGCCCTCAAGACGGGGATCGCGGCCGCCACCGGCGACATCGTCGTGCTGATCGACGCCGACGGCTCGACCGATCCGCGCGAGATCGGGCGCTTCGTGCAGACCCTGCGGAACGGGGCCGACTTCGCCAAGGGTTCGCGGTTCCTCAAAGGCGCGGGTACGGACGACATGTCGTTCGATCGCAAGGTCGGCAATGGCGCGCTCGTATTACTGGCGAACGTCCTCTTCGGCACCCGTTACACCGACATCACCTACGGCTACAACGCCCTCTGGAAACGCCATGCCGGGGCGCTCGCCCTGGAGATCGACGGCTGGGCCAACGAGATCATCAGCAACATCCGGATCGCGCGCCACGGACTGAATGTCGTGGAGGTTCCCTCGTTCGAGCGCCCCCGCCTCGCCGGCGAGGCCAAGCTGCAAGGGGTCTACCTGGTCGGCTGGCGGATCCTCCGGGCGATCCTGGCCGAGCGGCTGCGTCCGCGCCCGGCACTCGGCACCCTGCCGACGCGCGACGAGATCCCCGGCGTGATGAGCATCACGGTCGATGACGATACGGTGACCCTGCGGCCCGAGGGTGCCGAGGCCGATGAGCGCGCGGCGGTCCCGGCATGAGCCCCGTGTCGCGCGCCACACCGACCTTCTCGGTCGTCGTCTGTGCCTACACGCTCGACCGCTGGGACGCGCTGAAGCTGGCGATCGAGTCGCTGCTCAAGCAGACACTCACCCCGCGCGAGATCATCGTCGTCAGCGACCACAATCCGCGCCTCCTCACGTGGGTGCGCGCGGCGTTCCCGACCGTCACGGCGCTCGCGAACGACGGGCAGCAAGGACTCTCGGGGGCGCGCAACACGGGGATCGCGGCGGCCAGCGGCGACATCGTCGCCTTCCTCGACGACGATGCCGCCGCCGCGCCCGACTGGCTCGCCCAACTCGCGAGCGGGTACGCCGACCCGCGCGTCCTCGGCGTCGGGGGGCGGATCGACCCGCGCTGGGCCGCGCCCGCTCCGGCGTGGTTCCCGGCGGAGTTCTACTGGATCCTCGGCTGCGATTATGTCGGCTTGCCGACCGAGGCGCGACCGATCCGCAACCTCATCGGGGCCAATATGTCGATCCGGCGCGCGAGTTTCGCGCAGATCGGCGGCTTCCGTTCGGGGATGGGGCGATTGGGGACGATCCCCCTCGGCTGCGAAGAAACCGAGTTCTGCATCCGCCTCGGTCAGCGGTTCCCCGACGCGATCCTGCGCTACGAGCCGCGCGCCCGCGTCACGCATCTGGTGACCGAGACGCGCGCCCGACCGCGATACTTCTTCTCGCGCTGCTGGGCCGAGGGGCAATCAAAGGCGATCGTCACCGCGCTGACCGGCACCGGTGCCGGCCTCGCCAGCGAACGGGCCTACACCTTCACGATCCTGCCACGCGGTGTCCTGCGCGGCCTGCGCGACGGGTTCCTGCGCGGCGACGGGGCCGGGTTTGCGCGGGCGGCGGCGATCGTCGCCGGGCTCGCGGTCACGGTCGGCGGCTACCTGCGCGGCACGGTCGGGCTCCGCACGCGGCAACTCGTCCTGCCGACCGCCCCCGCGCTCCCCGCCATCAGCCAATCGTTCACCCTCGAGGAGGCAGGATGAGCCGAGTTGCCCGCGCCCCTTCCCCGCGTGGTACGGAGCGAGCGCACGCGGGGCACACCAGGCAACCGCGCGTGCTGCTCGTGACCGCCGCCTATCATCCCGCGGTCGGCGGCACGATCACGCACGTCAGCGAGATCGCCCGGCGCTTCGGGGCGACGAACGCGCGCGCGACGGCGATCCTGACGGCCGATCCGAGCAGGGCATTGCCCCGACGCGAGCGCGACGCCTCCGGCATCGCGATACACCGCGTTCGGGCCTGGCCGAGCAACGGGCCGCTGAACGACTTCTACCTGGCCCCCGGCATCGCGGCGACGATCCGGCGCGAGCGACATCGCTGGGATCTCGTCCATCTCCAGGGCTATCACACGCTGGTAGCACCGCTGGCCCTGCAAGCCGCCTGGCGGGCCGGGATCCCCTATGTCGTCACCTTCCACAGCGGCGGTCGCACCGGTGGCGTGCGCGGGATGATCCGCGAGGCGCAGCTTCAGACGTTGCGACCGCTGCTGGCGCGCGCGCGGCGCCTGATCGCCGTCTCCGACTTCGAGGCGGAATTCTTTCGCGCTCGCCTCCGCCTGCCCGCCGATCGCTTCGTGGTCATCCCGAACGGCGTCAACCTGCCCACCGGCACCGGC
>DATCMP010000193.1:0-3393 GCA_036563365.1 Thermomicrobiales bacterium | reverse complement strand
GTCGGGGCGCTGAACGTGTTCGGCCGCCCCGGTAAGCCATTCGGCGAGCGCGATATCGCGATTATGACCCTCTTCGTGCAGCAGGCGGCGGTGGCGATCGAGAATGCGCGATTCTACGAGCGAGCGCAATCGCTCGCCGTGCTGGAAGAGCGCCAGCGCCTCGCGCGCGAGTTGCACGACTCGGTTTCGCAGGCACTCTATGGGATCGCGCTCGGCGCACGGACCGCGCGCACCCTGCTTGATCGCGATCCGGCGCGCGTTGCCGCGCCGGTCGATTATGTGCTCAGCCTCGCTGAAGCGGGCCTGACCGAGATGCGGGCGCTGATCTTCGAGTTGCGCCCGGAATCGTTGGCGACCGAAGGGTTGGGGGCGGCGCTCGGCAAGATGGCCGACGCGATTCGGGTGCGGCACCACCTCGCCGTCGATCTCGAACTTTGCGACGAGCTCGCCGCGCCATTGCCGACCAAAGAAGCCCTCTACCGGATCGCGCAGGAAGCGACGAACAACGCGATCAAACACGCTCGTGCCGGGCAACTGGCGATCCGCCTCGATTGCGATGAGACCGGCTATCTGCTCGTCGTCAGCGACGACGGGGCCGGTTTCGATCCGCACGGCGAGTTTGACGGCCACTTCGGCCTCACCTCGATGCGTGAGCGTGCGAGTCGGCTCGCTGGCACGCTCACCGTCGCGAGTGCATCCGGCGAGGGGACGACGATCAGCGTCCGATTGCCGCTGGCGCAGTAGGCGGTAGCCTGTAGTCAGGAGTCAGAGGTTTTGTCGGACGGAGGGTGGCTGCTGGGCTGCGATCGAGTATTGGGCGGGAGTGGGTAAAACGTTTATGAACGCACGCATGGTCCGCTTACTCGGTTCGGTGCTGGTCCTGCTGATCACCATCGCGGGAGTGCTGCTCTCGACGCAACGGAGCCAGAGTACCGGTAGCGACTTATCGACCGCGAGGGCTGAGCCTTCCGCCGTGGCACAGGTGACGGCATCCGTTGCGACCGCCACGGTGACACCTGGTCGCATCACACCGACTGCCACCAGCACGCCAGGGGGGAGATCTGCCGCCGCCCCGACCGCCACTATCCCTGCGGGCGGCAAGCCAACGCCGACACAAACGCCGCGTGGGCAGTCCGCCGCCACCAACGATGGCCTGCCGCTGATCGACTTCGGTGCCTTACCGCCGCAGGCGCGGGAAACGATCCTGCTGATTGAGCGGGGCGGGCCGTTCCCCTATGATCGCGATGGGATCACCTTCGGCAATCGCGAGCGTTTGTTGCCGATCCGGACGGATGGTTACTACCGGGAGTACACCGTCATCACCCCTGGCTCGTCCGATCGCGGGGCGCGGCGGATCATCGCCGGACAGGGCGGCGAACTCTATTACACCGATGATCACTATGAGAGTTTCAAGCGGGTGAAGCGCTGATGCCGACGTTGCTTACCGCCCTGACCGATCCCGCCGCTGCGGGGATCTTTCGGGTGCCAGCACGACTCTCAGTGGTCGCCCTGGCCCGGCGCATAGCCGCGACTGATGCACGCCTTGCGCTGCTCCCTGGTGGTGCCATCACCGATAAAGGGACGTTTTTGCGTGCCGCCGCCGATGCGCTCGCGTTTCCGCCCTACTTCGGGCGCAACTGGGATGCGTTCGCCGATTGCCTCACCGATCTCTCCTGGCTGCCCGCGCCGGGCTACGCGATCCTGTACGACAATCCTGCACCGCTTATCAGGCAATCGCCGCAAGATTGGGCAGCCGCCGCGGAGGTTTTCGGCGCTGCCGCCGAGCGGTGGCGCGTCGCTGGCGTGCCTTTCGTCGTGCTGCTGCGGCGTGCTGCGGGACTGGCCCCGACGATCCCGTTGCTTGAGGATTAACCCGGCGAGTTTTCCTGAAGCTACTCTCAGGACGATGATCAGCTGACCCTGCCATAACATGAGCAAATGTAACGAGGAAGTGCGATGGGCGAGCCAACACGCTATCAGTTCCCGCCGATCGGCGATGGTAGTAATCTCGATCGCGAGGGGCGCTTCTTCCGCGAGGAGATGCAACTCGCGTTCCGCAACACGGCGTTGCCGCTCGAAGCGCTGCGCTACGACGTGACGCCGATCGGGTTGCACTACACTCTCTCCCACTACGACATCCCCGCGCTCGATCCGGCGACCTGGCAACTCACGATCGCGGGTCGCGTGCGGACGCCACTGAGCTTGTCGCTCGCCGAATTGCGATGTCGCCCGGTGCAAACATTGCGCGTCACGTTCGAGTGTGCCGGCGACGGGCGGGCGTTGCTCACACCGCGCCCAGTCAGCCAGCCGTGGATGAACGGCGCGGTCGGGACGGCGGAGTGGGCCGGGACGCCGCTACGCCCGCTCCTGGAAGAAGCCGGTATCTTGTCCGACGCGACCGAAGTGGTCTTCACCGCGCACGATCGCGGTATCGAGGGTGGCTACGAGCAGACCTACGCCTGGGGTCTGTCACGCGACGAGGCGCTACGCGACGATCTGCTGCTCGCCTGGGCGATGAATGGTGCCCCGCTCGCACCGCAACATGGCGCGCCAGTACGCCTCGTCGTTCCCGGATGGTACGGGATGGCCCATGTCAAGTGGTTGCAGGGGATCGTTGCGGTCGATCAGCCATTCGACGGCTATCACCAAAACGTCGCCTATCGCTACAGTCAGACGCGCACCGAGCAAGGCGAGCCGGTGACGCTGATGCAGGTGCGGTCGCTGCTCGCGCCGCCCGGCATCCCCGATTTCCTCACTCGCACGCGCGTCGTGCGCCGTGGCGTGGTCGAGCTATCTGGTAGGGCGTGGTCCGGTCGCGCGGCGATCACGCGTGTCGAGGTGAGCGCCGATGATGGTGCGACTTGGTTCGCGGCCACCGTCGATCCGGCCCCTGGTCCGCACTGCTGGTCGGCCTGGCGCGCCCGGTGGCACGCCGACATGCCAGGCGACCGGGTCCTGCTCTGCCGCGCGATCGATGCGAACGGCGCGGTGCAGCCGGTCGAACAGTTCTGGACGGCGCGCGGCATGGGCAACAATATGGCCCAGCGCGTGGCCGTGCGGGTAGTGGAGTAACCCTTATTCATTGGCGGGGTGAAGACGCGGCGCTGGGGGCCGTGTTCGGGGGCAGCGTGGAGGGGCTATGGACCTGACACTGAGCGACCAACAGCGCGCATGGCGTGACCGCGCCCGAACCTTCGCCCGAGAGGTGCTGGCACCCACCGTCGATGCGCTCGATCAACATCAAGAGTTCCCGGTCGAGGAGTTGCGCGCGGCGGCGACGGTGGGCCTGACGAGCCTGGCGGTGCCCAACCACTGGGGTGGCACGCCTGCCGATCCACTCGGCACCGCACTGGTCTATGAGGAGATTGCGCGGGTGTCGGCGTCGGTCTGCGT
>DATCMP010000192.1:0-7358 GCA_036563365.1 Thermomicrobiales bacterium | reverse complement strand
GCCGGTGCGCTGACGGCGGGATACGCGCCGGGACAAAGAAAAAGCGGGCGGGGCAAGTGCCCCGCCCGCTATGCCGTTGGTGATCAACCGGTTATTTGCCGCAAACCGTCAACAGTGTATGGCGCGACGCGCGGCACTCGTTGCCAGTAGGCCGTATCCGCCAAGCGTTTGGCGAGGCGTGTGCTGGCATTCTTGCCACTGACCATCCCCTGTAATACGCCGCCGGTGAAGAGATAAGCCGCGCCGCCGCTATCCTCGACGATCAGCGCCGTTCTGCCGCGTCGATCGCTGCAACGGTAGCGCACCGTGTATCGATCCCGAGATGTAAGGACCATGCCGCTCCACTGTTCTGGGCGCAAAAGGGTCCAGTCGCCAGATGCTGTCCCATGCGCTCCGCTCATTTGTTCTACACGATTATAGCAGTACGTTCGTCGTTCGTCAGCCCCCGAGTGGTAGCGCACACGCGCCATGTGTCCCCTTAAATACGCGCGAAAGGAGTCATCGGCTTCACTGGGTAGTACGGTCCCCTTTGGAAACCTGTTGCGTCTCTTACCGCAATTTTCGCGCCGCTCTCGCGAACGTGCCAGTGCGATACATAACCCGCTTTGCGCTGAAAATATTCCTTTCTGGCCCGTCGCCCCTTGGCAGTCGGCGGCAATCGGGAGTCTGGTACACTCCCCTGATGTGTACGGCGTCGTGTGGGTGCGCGTCGGCGCGCTGGCGTGACTTCTTGAGCGATGGGTGATGGCGAAGGTGAGCGGGATCAGGGTCGATCGGTTGGTGGATCGGATGGCGGCGGCGCGACCGCATCACCCCGCCCTGATCTACGGCGAGCGGCGCTGGACCTACTCCCAATTGCTGGGCGAGATGGAGCGCCGCGCGACGAATCTGCGCGCCTCCGGCATGCAGCCGGGCGACGTCGTCGGGACAAACGAACCGATCAGCGACGACGCGCTGATTACCTTCCTGGCCTGTTGCCGCGCCGATCTGCCGCTCCTCCACCTTTCCGTGCGCCTAGCCGCCGCGGAGGTTCGACCGCTCCTGCTCCGGGCCGATGTGCGGCTCCTCCTGACCGCCGATGCCGAGCCGCATCCGGCTTGCCCCGCACTTTCCACCCTGGCGCTCGCCCTTCCCGGCGATGCCGTGGCGACCGACCCAGCAGGGGCTGCGGCAGCGCCCGCAATGGGGGATAGGGACAATACCGAGCGGTGTATCTTGTTACAATCGTCATCCGGCACCACCGGCGGTGTCCCGAAGTTGGTGTGTGTGCCGCATCGGCAGTTGACCTGGCGGTATCCGCAACTGTTCTGGTGGGATACGCCCGAGCAGGTCATCTACAACACCCTCGGTGGGAATTTCCCGGCGCGTAAGTGGAGCGAGTCGCTGGCGAGCGGGTCAACGTTCGTGCAGGCATCCACGACCGACATCAGGCAGATGGAAGCGGAGATGGTGCGACATCGCGCGACAATCCTCCGGGTGGTGCCTGCGCTCTTACATGGTCTTGTCGCACAGCCGAAACCCCCACCGCCCGAACTCGTGCTCGCGTTTATCCGCAGCGGCGCGGCCCCCCTCACGCCACAACTCAGCCAACGGGCGATCGCACGCTATGGCGCGGCGATGATCGAGGAATATGGTTCGTCGGAAGGCGGCGGAATGATCGGCACCCCGGTGGAAGGCTCACCCGCCGGGAGTATCGGCAAGCCCTATCCGGGTGTCGCCGCGCGGATCGTGGACGATGCGGGTGCCGCGCTGCCGGACGGGGCGATCGGCGAGTTGCTGATCCAGACGCCGGGGATGTCGCTCGGGTATCTGAATGACCCTGAGGCAAACGCGCGGTCTTTCCGGGATGGCTGGCTTCATACCGGTGACCTGGCGCGGCGCGATGCGGCGGGCTTCTATTACCTCAGCGGTCGCCGCGCGTTGCGGATCAACGTCGGCGGCTACATGGTCTCGCCGGAAGAAGTCGAGGCGGTGTTGGAGCAGCATCCGGCGGTGCGCGAGGTGGTCATCCTGGGGCTGGCGGATGAGGCGCGCAGCGAGGTGGTGCGTGCGATCATCGTGCCGCGCGGAGCGCCGCCGCCGATCGGCGAGTTGCAGCGCTTCTGCCGGGAGTATCTGGCGAGCTATAAGGTTCCGCGCCACTGGGAGTTCCGTGATGCGCTGCCACGTTCCGCGCTCGGGAAGGTGCTGCGCCACGCCCTCTGATTGCCAGCTGCCGCGCACCGCCCGATCACCAATCAGCGGACGATACTCGACATAATCGCGACCGCCAGAGGCACGTTGAAAGGATGCACGGGTGGAAATTCCGGAGTTCAAGCTGGAACGGTATTTCGCGCGTTTCGAGTTCGATGCCCCCTATCTCCTCAGTTCATCCGATGTCGAGGGGTTCCGCTTGCCGGAACTGCTGTCCCTGGCCGACGATGAGGGCCGGGCGCTCTGGGATGATCTGGCGCTCGGGTACACCGAATCGCCCGGACACCCGCTGCTGCGGCGGGCGGTCGCGGGCCTTTATGAGCGGATCGCGCCGGAAGAGACGCTGATCTTCAGCGGCGCGGAGGAGGCGATCTTCACCGTCCTCAACGCGATCCTCGGGCCGGGGAGCCACGCCGTCGTCGTCTGGCCCGCCTATCAGTCGCTCTACGAGGTCGCGCGGGCGACCGGTGCGGCGGTGACGTTGGTGCCGCTCGACGCGGCGACCGGCTGGGCGCTCGATCTGGCGGCGTTACGCGCGGCGATCCGCCCGGAGACGCGTTTGATCGTCGTCAACTACCCGCACAACCCGACCGGGGCGCTGCTCGACCGCGCGACCTTCGACGCCGTGATCGCGATGGCGCGCGAGTGCGGCGCGTGGCTCCTCTCCGACGAGGTCTATCGCCTGCTCGAATACGATCCCGCCGACCGCTTGCCCGCCGCTGCCGACAGTTACGAACGGGCGATCAGCCTGGGGGTGATGTCCAAGGCGTTCGCGCTGGCCGGTTTGCGGATCGGCTGGGTGGCGACGCGCGACGCCGAATTGCTCGCCGCGCTCCAACGGTTCAAGGATTACACGACGATCTGCAACAGCGCGCCGAGCGAGATCCTGTCGCTGATCGCCCTGCGGGCGCGCGATGCGGTGCTGGCCCGCAGTATGGGGATCATCGAGGCGAATTTGCCGCTGGTGGACAACTTTTTTGCCCGCTGGCCCGCGCAATTCGCCTGGACCCACCCGCGCGTCGGCCCGATCGGGTTCCCGCGCCTGCTCGCCCCGGTCGCGATCGAGCAATTCGCGGAGGAATTGGTGGCGCAAGAGGGGGTGATGCTCCTGCCCGGCTCGGTCTACGAGGATACGGGCAACCATTTCCGGCTCGGCTTCGCGCGGCGGAATCTACCCGAAGCGATCGAACGGCTCGATCGTTTCTGCGTGGCGCGGTTCGGGTCGCCGGGTTAGGGCGGGGTCGCCGCCGACCGCCACCCACGCCTTGTTGCTACCCCCTCGGTCGGCCCTCGAACGTGTCCGGGTGCGGACCGGTACGGCCTTCATCACCCCGATCGAGCGCGTCGAGCGCGGCGCTATCGGCGGCGTCGAGCGCGAAATCGAACAGGCCCATATTTTCCTGCATTCGCGTGGGCGACGCCGACTTCGGGAAGACGATGTTGCCGTGCTCGATATGCCAACGCAGCACGACCTGGGCGGGCGTCCGCCCGACCTTCTCGGCGATGCGGACAACGGTCTGGTCGCCGAGCACCTGGCCTTTCGCGATCGGTGACCACGCCTCGGTGGCGATCCCGTGCGCCCGGCCATAGGCGCGCACCGCCTCGTTCGTGAGGTATGGGTGGACCTCGATCTGATTCACCGCGGGGACAACATCGGTCTCGGCGGCCAGGCGCTCCAGGTGCGGCACCTGAAAGTTCGAGACGCCGATCGAGCGGGCGCGGCCGTCGCGGAAGAACTCGATCATCGTCCGCCAGGTCGCGACGAAGTCCCCTTCATAGCGGGTCGGCAGCGGCCAGTGGATTAGGAAGAGATCGACGTAGTCGGTGCCGAGGGCGGTGAGGGTCCCTTCGAACGCGCGACGGGCCTCGTCGGGCTCGTGCGCGTCGTTGTTGAGCTTGCTGGTGATGAAGACCTGCTCACGGCCCAGGCCGGAGGCGCGGACCCCTTCGCCGACCCCACGCTCGTTGCGATAGCCCTGCGCCGTATCGATATGCCGGTAGCCGAGTTCGAGCGCCGTGCTGACCGCCTGCGCGGTCTCGTCCGGCGGGATCTGAAAGACCCCGAGGCCGAGTTGTGGGATCGTCCGGCCATCGTTCAAGGTGATCGGGGGTACTGTTGCACTCATCGTTCTCGCGCTCCTTGTGACTTCATCGGCACACAGCAGTGCGCTGATACTCCCCATTCTACTGGCATCAGGGGATGGCCGCTCGTAGCGTGTGATTAATCCTACCGCGAGATGGGCAGCGCTTAACGCCGAAGGGCCGCCCGTCATGCGCTGACGGGCGGCCCTCGGTCTGTCGCGTTGAGAAGATTGCCCCTGTCGCTTATGCGCCGAGCAGGGCGCGCAGGCGATTATCCCGCAGGAAGAGGCCACCCCAGAGCAGGGTACTGAGGACGAGCACGAAGACGAACGAAGAAGCGGGTGACCCGGCACGGACGTGGGTGGCGAGGACGCCGCCGAAGTAGCCGGTCAGCAGGAGCGCGCCGAGCGGCGCGGTGCGGGGCAGGGCGTACAGCGCGGTGCAGGCGAGCCCGATCGCGCCGATCCCGAACGTTGTGCCGACCGGATAGCCGAGGGCGATTGTCCCCTCGGTGGCCGGGGCGAGGCGCAGGACCTTGACGACCCCATCGAAGATCATGAAGAGGATTACCAACGCGCTGCTGATACGCCCGGCCCAGAGGCGCACGCCCGAGATCTGGATTACCGGTGCCGTTGCCTGAATCGTCGCTTGCATCTGGTTACCCTCCCATGACTTGCCGTTGCCGATGTCACCAGCGGTGTGACACTAAATAGTCGCTCGGCTCGACAGTGGATCGACATTTTTCTCGACGAATCTTTGGGCAGTTTTTACCAGCTGTGAGGGGCGGCAACGTGGATGAGGGACGGGGTTGAATCACAGAGCGCACGGGGCGCACAGAGCACGAGGGCGAGAGTGAGGCGGAGAGGGCGGAATGGGGTTGATGGTGATGGCGAACTTAACGGGGTGTGGCCGACACCTGAACCCGCTGATCGAGCACAAGGTTCAGTCGCGAGCCGACACTTACGCACACACCCTGCTGCCATCGGTGATCGTGTGGTAACGAAGGTGAAGCTGGCTCTGGCGTTTAGGGCTACAACTTGGCCCGCAGCACCTTGCCGAGCGGCGAGCGCGGCAGGGTATCGCGGAACTCGAACTGGCGCGGCACTTTGTAGGCCGCGAGGCGGGCGCGACAGAAGCGACCGAGCTCGCTCACGGTCGGTGGTGGCCCCTCCGGCACGATGATCGCGCGGATGATCGCCCCGCGTGCCGCATCGGGCGCGGCCACGACCACCGCCTCGCGCACGCCGGGGTGCTCGACCAGGATCGCCTCGACCTCCTCCGGTGAGACTTTGCGCCCGCCCGTATTGATCAGCAGGGAACGTCGCCCGACGAGCGCATAGCCGCCAGCGGCATCCCGCCGCGCCAGATCGCCGGTATAGACCCAGCCGTCGCGCAGGATCGCGGCCGTCGCCGCCGGGTCGGCGAGGTAGCCGAGCATGGTGGCGGGCGGGCGGGCGATCAATTCGCCAATCTCCCCCTCGGGAACGTCGCGGCCGTCCTCGTCCACGAGGCGGATGGTGACACCGGGCAAGGCCGTGCCGATCCCCTCTGTTGGCGTTTCGCGGGGCGGTGTGGCGATGATGAAATTCATCTCCGATGAGCCATAGGTCTGGACGACCGGCACCCCATAACGCCGCGCGATCGCCTCGCGCAGTCCGGGCGGTAGCGGCGCGGAGCCGGTGCGGATCGCCCGCAGCCGCAAGCCCGCTGGTGGCGGGTGCGGGCTCTGCGCGAGCGGGTGGAGCCGCGCCGGGACGGTCCAGAGATCGGTGACGCCGTGGCGGGCCAGTTCGTGTTCCAACCGATCGGGGGCGAGCGCCGCAGTTTGCACCAGCGTCGCCCCGAGCGCGAAGACCTGGAAAATGTCGTAGGGTCCGATCAGGTGCTCTTGCGGCTTGCAGTAGACGCCGTCGCCGGTTTCCCACCACGCGCGCGAGGAGCGCCGCCAGGTGAATTGCCGGTGCGGCAGGATCGCCAGCTTCGGCAGGGTCCGTGTTGTGCCGGAGGTCGTGCGAAGCATCGCGGGCGCATCGCCGCCGCTCCTGGTCGAACGGGCCTGTGCCTCGGTGTGCGCCGCCTCGCCCGGTGTGCCGGGCAAGGCCAGCGGCAACGCCGGGTAGTCGGTGAGGACCGGGTGTGCCGCCCCATCACCGGTGAGAATCATCCGCGGTCGCGCTTGCGCGGCCAGCGCGGCCATTTCGCCGGGGGCGAGTTGCCCGGAGATCGGCAACATGACGACCGCCGCGCGACAGCAGGCGAGGGCGGTGATCGTCAGGTCATCGGTCGCGGGGACGCTGGTCAAAACTATCTCGCCCGGCTGCACCCCCGCTTCGACCAGGACCGCCGCGCGACGGTCCAACTCCTCGGCCAGCGCGGCGTAGGTCCAACGCCGCTCGGCGCAGATCAGCGCGACCTTCTGCGGGTGCCGGGCCACCGCCCGGTCGATCAGGTGTTCGATCCGCATCGACGTCCCGTCGCGCGGGGGTGTCCCGGTCGCCATCGTCGGTGTCTCCCGGCCGTCGGCCTTGGTCACAATTCGCGCCGGAGGATTTTCAACGCGGACGAGCGAGGCAGTTGCTCGTGGAACTCGAACCGGCGCGGGATTTTGTGCGACGCGAGGCGGGCGCGGCAGAAGCGGATCAGTTCTGTGATCGTGGGCGGCTCGCCGTGCGGGACGATCAGGGCGCGGACGATCTCGCCGCGCGCCGCGTCCACCGCGCCCGACACGGCGGCCTCGCGCACGGCGGGATGTTCTTCCAGGACGTGCTCGACCTCCTCGGGCAACACCTTCGCGCCGCCGACATTGATCCAGTGCGCGCGACGCCCCAGCAGGAAGTAGTTGCCCTCGGCGTCCCGGCGGGCGATGTCGCCGGTCCAGATCCAGCCATCGCGCAACACCGCGGCGGTCTGCTCCGGCTCGCCCAGGTAGCCGAGCATCACGGCGGGCGCGCGGGCGATGAGTTCGCCGCTCGCGCCCTCGGGTACATCGTGACCCGCCTCGTCCACCAGGCGGATGGTCACGCCGGGGAGCGGGGTGCCGACGCTCCCTTCCGGTGTCCCGGTCGGCGCGGTCGCCGTGAGCG
>DATCMP010000178.1:0-16285 GCA_036563365.1 Thermomicrobiales bacterium | reverse complement strand
GATCTGATCAGCCACGGGCGCTCGATCCTCGGCGTCGGCGCGGGCTGGCACAAGCGCGAGTACGAGGCATACGGCTGGGGCGAGTTCGAGTCGGTCGGCGTCCGCATGAAGCGCCTCGAAGAGGGCTTGCAGGTTGTGCTGGCCCTCTGGGGCGAAAGCCCGGCCAACTTCACCGGCACCCACTATTCGCTCGACAACGTGCGCGACAACCCCGCCCCGATCCAGCGGCCCCACCCGCCGATCATGATCGGCGGCAGCGGCGAGAAGGTGACGCTGCGGCTCGTGGCGCAATACGCCCAATTCTGCAACGTTTCGGGCGACCCGGCGCGCGTCGGGGAACTCTTCGAGGTGATCCGGGGACATTGCGAACGGCTCGATCGGCCCTTCGAGGAGATCACCCGCTCGATCTACACCACCGTCATCATCGGCGAGGATGCCGCCCAGGTCGCCGAGAAGCGCGAACGGCTCGGCGCGTACATCCCGGAGAAAGGCGCGCTGATCGGCACCCCGGATGAGTTGATCGCGACATTCCGCGAATACGCGGCGGTCGGCTGCCAGTACGTCGTCTTTCGCACGCCGGACTGGATCGATGTCGATTCCCTGCGCCTCTTCTCGGAGCAGGTCATCCCGGCCCTGGCCGATTAAGCAGGAACAGGAGCGGTATCACGATGACAACGAGCGAGGTACGCACCGTCACGGCGCGCTTGGCCTTCCGCGCGCCCGGCATTCAGATCAATGGCCTGGAGGCGGTGCCGGAAGGACTCTGGCTCTCCGATCAGCAGAACAACCGCACGTACTTGATCGACTACGACGGCAAGGTGCTGACCAGCTTCCCCAGTCCGGCACGCAATATCAGCGGCACCAGCTTCGGGGCGGGCTCCGTCTGGGTTGCGGCCAACATCCCCGCGACGATGATCTACCGCCACGACCCGGCGACCGGCCACTGCCTCGCGGGGGTGCCGCTGGCTGGCGGCGGCGGGGTCCACGGGATCCAGTGGCGACCCTACGAGCCGGGTGAGGAACCGCCCGCCGCGCCGGAGGCCACGCCGGAATTGCATCCCTCTGCCCCGGGGGGCAAGCTGAACGCAGGTCCTGGTGTCAGCGGCACCCTCTGGGTGACCCGCCCCGGAGCCCACAAGATCGACCACATTGATGCCGAAACCGGCGATCTGCTCGGCTCGATCCCCTTCTCCCCCGATCGTTCGCACGGGATGTTCTGGGACGAGGCCGATGGCAGCCTCAGCGTCGCCGAGACCAACCACGGCCACATCCTCCGCCTCGATCCGAAGACCGGCGCGGTCCTCGACGAGTGGCGGATCGCAGGCCCGGAAGTCCACGCGCTGACCCGCAGCGCCGATGGCCGGATCTGGGTCGGCAACGCCGCGACGAACGAGATCCTGATCGTGGAGGGGTAGGGGGATAGCCCTCACTCCTGGCTCGGAAGTGATTATCCCCCGCTCCTCGGATGAGGAGCGGGGGATGAGGGTCATCCCCTCTTACCCTCCCACCTTCCCCACCGACCCGAATAGCCCCAGCTTCTCCGTCACCACCGCTCGCATCGCGGCGATCGTGTCGCGCATCAGGTCGGGTACGTCAACTTTGGCGGCGCCAGTCAGGCGATCACGCAGGGTGCCGAGATACGCAGCGCGCAGTTCGGTGTTGACGTTGAATTTGCAGACGCCGAGCGCGATCGAGCGGGTGATCGCCGCTTCCGGCAGACCGGACGCGCCGTGCAGGACCAGCGGCAGTGGGGTCGCTTCGCGCACCGCCGCCAGCCGATCGAAGTCGAGGCGCGGTTCGCCCGCATAGGGGCCGTGGACGTTGCCGATGCAGACGGCGAGTGCGTCGATCCCGGTCGCGGCGACGAAGCCGGGGACCAGCGCGGGATCGGTCATCTTCGCGTCGCGCGCGGCGACCTCCAGGCCATCCTCGCTGCCGCTGAGCAGGCCGAGTTCCCCTTCGACCGCCGCCCCCGCTGGCCGTGCGAGCGCGACCGCCGCCGTGGTGAAGGCGACATTCTCCTCGTACGGTCGCCCCGCGCCATCAGCCATGATCGAGCCGACGCCCGCCGCGAGCGCGGCCCGCATCGCCTCGTGCGTCGGGCTATGGTCGAGGTGGACCGCCACCGGCACCGTCGCAGCGCGCGCCGCAGCGAGGCAGAGGGCGACGAGCGCCGCGCCCCCTTCGCGCAACGAGCCGGGGTGCAGTTGCAGGATCGCCGGGCTCCGCGCCGCTTCCGCCGCCCCGATGACCGCCAGAGTCCCTTCCAGGTTATACACATTGAACGCGCCGACGGCATAGCCACCCGCCTGAGCCGCAGCGAGGATCGCGCGTAGATCGGTCAGCATCGTTCCCCCTCACCCTTCCCGTCGGTCGATGTAGCGCGATTGTACCCGAGCGGACGCATGCGCGGGATTCGGGACGGTCACTCCCGCGCATGATCAGCTTCGGTTGCAATTACTACGGCCTTACCGTATATTTAAGCAGATAAACTGATCGACTCGCGGATGGTGGGGAGTACGATGCACGCAGCGGAAACGGAGACAGACCCGACGACCGTGGACACGATCGTCTATGCATTGCCCGAGATCGTGCGCGGGATCTACGCAACGCGCAACGACCTGAGCCCAGGCTTACGGATGCCGCAGTTGCGCGCCCTCTTGCGAGTTGCGCGCGACGAAGGGTTGACGATGGGCGATCTCGCGCGGCAACTCGGCGTCTCGTTCGCCGCCGCGACGCAAGTCGTGGAGCAATTAGTGGGCCTGCAATTGGTCACCCGCGAACGTTCCGAAGCGGATCGCCGGGTCGTGCGCCTCAAGCTCACCGAGCAAGCGCACGAGCAGATCGATGAGGCGATCACGCGACGATCGCGGCAAGTGCGCGAAGTCTGCGCCCAACTCTCACCGGAAGAAGCCCGCGCCTTCGCGCGCGGCATGGAGCTACTCGGAACGGTATTGATGCGTGACGCCGTGCGCGCCACCAAGGAGACCAAGGAGGTCGCGGCGTGAACGTGGAACGGCCACAGCGGATCGGACAACGGCAGTATCTCTTCTTCGCCCTCGCGGCGCTCGGCGTCCTGATGGCGGCGATCGACTCCACGATCGTGGCGGTCGGCCTGCCCGACCTCGAACGCGGCTTCAATGCTCCGCTGCACTGGGTCGGCTGGACCCTCACCGCCTACTCGCTGGTGCAGATTATCATGCTGCCGATTGCGGGCAAGCTCAGCGATACCCTGGGGCGCAAGCGCGTCTTCCTCTTCTGCCTGGGCATCTTCACCCTCGGCTCGCTCCTCTGTGCCCTCTCGCCATCGATTGGCTGGCTGATCGCCTTCCGCGCGCTCCAGGCGATCGGCGGCGGCGGACTGATGCCGTCGGCGGTCGGGATCGTCAGCGACCAATTCGCCGACCGGCGGGCGCAGGCGATCGGGCTTTTCACCAGCGTCTTCCCGATCGGCGGGATCATCGGGCCGAATCTTGGCGGTTTCCTGCTGGCAAACTTCGGTTGGCGCTCGCTCTTCCTGATCAATGTGCCGCTCGGTGTCTTCGTCCTCGCCGGGGTTTATTTCCTGCTCGTCGATCGGGTGCAAGAGGCGCGCAAGGCGCTGCACATCGACTGGCGCGGCCTGACGATCTTCGGCACGGCAATGATCGCGCTCCTCTACGGGATGACCGCGATCGGCGACAGCCCGACCAGCTGGCGGCAGCCCATGCCCTGGCTCCTGATCACGACGAGCGTGATCCTGCTGGCGGTTTTCCTGCGCCACATCAAGAATACCGAGGGCGCGCTGATGGATTACCGGTTGGTCGTCCGCAGCCCATTCCTGGCCGCAAACCTCTACAACCTCTTCTTCGGCGCGGCGTCGTTCGGCTTCTTCTCCTTCGTCCCGTACTACGCCGTGATGAAGTTCGGCCTGACGACCCAGCAGAGCGGCACGGTGATCACCCCGCGCGCCCTGCTGATGATCGCCACCTCGACGCTGGCGAGTATCTTCCTGATCAAGCTCGGCTATCGCCTGCCGATGCTGATCGGGATGGGGCTGGTGATGACCAGTCTCGTCCTGCTCGGCCTCGGGCAGACCAGCGTGCAGATCTTCGGGTTCACCCTGCAAGGCTTCTGGCTGATGGCCGGGATCGTCGCCTTCAGCGGGATCGGCATGGGGCTCGCCGCCCCGGCCTCGAACAACGCGGCCCTCGATCTCGCCCCGCAGCAGGCGGCGGAGCTGACCGGGTTGCGTAGCATGTTCCGCATGACCGGCGGCGTGATCGGGATCGCCGGGGTCGTCACGGCCCTGTCATTCTTCCCCGATCAGGGCGAGGGCCTGGCGAAGATCTTCCTGGTCCTCTCGGGCATCCTGCTGCTGACCGTGCCGCTGACCCTGCTGATCCCCGACACCGCGAAGGCGAAACACCGCGCCGATGGCGCGAACGGCGCGCCCCTACCGGTCGGGGGTGTGCGGCCAATCCCCCCGACCGGCATGATCTCCCCACGCCCCACCCTGCTGCCCGGCGAGGCGGGCGACGACTAAAGCGAGTACGGGATACGGTCACCGCAGGGGCGCGGAGACACGGAGGACCGCAGAGACGAAGAAGGTTAAACCACAGAGGGCACAGAGAACACAGAGAGAAAACGAGAAGAAAGACGATTGAACGCAGGGACGCGGAGTTAAGACGGAGTGTCGCAGAGAGGACACCTAACCCTCGTCTTCTTCTCTGCGACACTCCTTCCCCTTGGCGTCCCCGCATTCAACCCGTTGCTCTCGGACTCTTCTCTGTGTTCTCTGTGCCCTCTGTGGTTAATATCCCATCCCTCTCGTCCCTCTCCACGGCTCTCCGCGTCCCCGCGCCTCTGCGGTGAAATCGTCCCCCCTGCGCTACACTAACCAGCACGTCTGCTGAGCGGCAACGGGGACGAAGGAGCATCGATGGCGAGCGAGGCGACAACGGCGTCGGATAGCGCGGAGCAACGCCGCTTACTGCTCATCCTGGGCGCGGCGATTTTCATGATCAACCTCGATTCGCGCGTCGTCACGCCGCTGCTTCCGACGATCGCCAGCGACTTCCGCACCACCGTCTCGGCCGCGGGCAGCCTCGTCACCGCCTATGTTCTACCCTACGGCCTCTTCCAACTGGTCTATGGGCCGCTCGCCGATCGGTTCGGCAAGGTGCGCGTCGTCGCCTGGGCGATGGTTCTTTTCAGCGTCGGGACGGCCCTCTGCGGCCTGCCACCCTCGCTCCCCGCGATCGTCGCGTTGCGTTTCCTCACCGGGGTCGCGGCGGCGGCGGTCTTCCCGCTGACGCTCGCGTATGTCGGAGACACCGTCCCCTACGCCCGCAGGCAGGCGACGATCGCGCTGCTCGCCACCAGCACGGCGGCGGCGGCGGCGTTCAGCACGGCGGTCGGGGGACTGATCGCCACGATCGTTTCCTGGCGCTTCGTCTTCCCGATCTTCGGCCTGATCTCGGGCGGGGTGACGATCGGGCTCCTCTTGCTGCAAAAGTCGGAGATCCGCCTCGCGCCGCCGAACCCGCGCCCGCGCCCGCGCGACACCTTCGGGGCGGCGCTGCGCGCCCCGCGGATGTTGCCACTCCTGCTACTCGTCTGCGCCGAGGGCTTGATCTACAACGGCGCGTTCACCTATCTCGGCGGCTTTTTGCACGACCGGTTCGCCCTCGGCGCGCTGGCGATCGGGTTCATCCTGGCCGGGGCCGGGGTGGCGCAACTCGGCGCGGCGCGTGCCCTGCCGCGCCTCGTCCGCCGGATCGGCGAACGGCGGCTGATCCTGCTCGGCGGCACGCTGATGGGCGCGGCGTATATCGCCACCGTCACGATCCCCAACTGGGCGCTCTTCCTCATCCCGATCGTCTGCGCCGGGGCGGGCTTCGTCCTCTGCCACTCAACCTTGCAGACCCGCGCCACCGAGACCTTCCCGGCGTCGCGCGGCACGGCGGTCGCCCTCTTCGCCTTCTCCCTCTTCCTCGGCAACGGCCTCGGCTCGCTGGTCGTCGGCTTCACGATCGATCAGGTCGGCTATGTGCCGACCTTACTCACCGCAGGCGTCCTCCTCTGGGCGTTCGCCTTTACAGCATCACGCCTCCTATTCAGCAATACCGCCAGGGCCGAAGGGGCGCTCGTCCAGGTCGTGGAATAATCGCCTATGCCCGGATGTTGTTACACTTATGGTCATCTATCCGCCGCAATGACGCGGCGTACAGCTCGATCGAGGGAGGGTCAGTGGCGACAGTACAACCCCGCGCGAGCGGTAACCGGACACTTATCCTCGGCGCGACGCTGCTCGCCACCTTCCTCACGGCGATGGAGGCGACCGTCGTCAGCACGGCGATGCCGACGATCATCGGCGAGTTGCGCGGCCTCAACCTCTACGCCTGGGTCTTCTCCGCCTACCTGCTGACCTCCACGGCGACGGTGCCGCTCTACGGTCGGCTGGCCGATATGGTGGGCCGCAAACCGGTCTTCATCGCGGGGATCGGCATCTTCCTCCTCGGCTCGGTCCTCTCCGGGGCGGCGCAATCGATGCCGCAACTGATCTTCTTCCGCGCCATCCAGGGACTCGGCGCGGGCGCGGTGCAGCCGATCATCTTCACGATCGTCGGCGACCTCTTCAGCTTGCGAGAGCGCGCACGCGTGCAGGGCTTTTTCAGCGCCGTCTGGGGCGCGTCGAGCGTGGCCGGCCCGGCGCTCGGCGCGATCATCACCGAGACGATCGGCTGGCGCTGGATCTTCTACATCAACCTCCCGTTCGGGATCGCGGCGATGGCGCTCCTCGCCTTTTCCTTGCACGAGCGGAAGGTCGAGGGCAAACACCGCCTCGACTACGCCGGGGCGGCGGTCCTGACCGGGGGGGTGGCGACACTCCTCCTCGGATTGCTCGGCGGGTCGCGGGGCGGCGGCATTAATCCGCCTCTGATCCTGGGCGGGTTCGCCCTCCTGGTCCTCTTCGTGATCATCGAGACGCGCGTCGCGGAGCCGATCCTGCCGCTCGATCTCTTCCGGGAACCGGCGATCGCCGTTCCTTGCCTCGCGGGGTTGGTCACCGGGATCGTCCAGTTCAGCCTGCCCTCCTATCTGCCCCTCTTCGTGCAGGGGGTGCAGTTGGGCACGGCGGGCGACGCCGCGAAGCCGCTCGGCGCGATCGCCACCGCCTGGACCGTCGCCGCCTTCATCTCGCCCCGGATGCTGCTGCGGGTCGGTTTCCGCGCGGTGGCGGTCGGCGGGATGCTCCTGATCGCGGTCGGCACCGCCGCGCTGCTCCTCTACCGCCCGGGGACACCGATCTGGCTGATGGTGATCAACACCGCGATCGTCGGCCTCGGCCTCGGATTCGCCTCGAACGCCACCCTGATCGCGGCACAAAACGCGGTCGGTTGGGAGCGGCGCGGCGTCGTGACCGCATCCGTGCAATTCACCCGGACGATGGGCGGCACCCTCGGCATCGCCGCCCTCGGCGCGCTCCTCAACGCCCGCCTCGCCCCGATCTTGCAGGCGGGCGGCGCGGCGGATGTCAACGCCTTGCTCGATCCCGCGCAACGCGGCAACCTCACCGGCGACGCCCTCGCCTTCATCCAGCGCGGCCTCGCCAGCGGCCTCAATCTGGTCTACCTGATCATCGTGGTCATCACCGCGGTCGGCGTCGCCTTCGTCTGCTTCCTCCCCGCCCACCCGATGGCCCCCGCCACAGCACCGGCGACAAGGGCGGAAACGGCGGCGGATTAGGAGAAGGTGTGAGCGTGTAAAGTCGAGACCGGCACCAACCCGACACTGGCGTTCTCGCCATTTAGTCGGGCAAGCCAAGGGCCAAGTTGACGGGGATCGCCAAATCGGGGATGACGGTCGAAGAGAGTGTATCACCGGGGCGACCGAGCGCAATCTGACGATAGAGGCCGTCACGCGGTTCGCTATAACGTTCTAGCACTTTGCCGACAAGATCGGCCAGCCACGCCTCAGGGATACCGGCAGCGGCATAGCGGCGGAGCTTCGTCTCGCGATCATAGGCGCGCGACGAGTCCGCAATCTCGATCACCAGCAGGACGTCGCGGGCGGTCAGCGGCGCACCCGGTGTGGCATCGCG
The DNA here is from genome assembly GCA_036563365.1 of Thermomicrobiales bacterium. GTDB lineage: Bacteria > Chloroflexota > Chloroflexia > Thermomicrobiales > CADCWN01 > CADCWN01. The sequence goes on along the minus strand of DATCMP010000178.1, from coordinate 8,199 downwards.
CCGGATGAGGGTGAGATCGGGCTGTGGCTCGTCATATTCGCCGAGGCGAATCGGGTTCTGCACACTCAATAGACCATGCGGTCGTGCCTGAGCACCGACATGATCCGATAGGAGTGTCACCGCCCAGACATGCAGTGGCCCGATCGGGCTCATTTCGACGATCTCCCCATCAACGAGTTCGACACGCGCTTCGGTGCTGAAAATCTGCGCGGTGCCAAGTTGCTGGTATTCACCAACCGAGAAGCGGTGACGCGGCAGCGACGCGGCCATTGGACTACTCCCTCACAGCAACGGCGAATCGGGGTGTCGCCATATCATCGGAGTACGATGGCGACACCCCGATTCTGAAGGCAAGCCAGAGTAGAAAGCAAGGTTCTAGCTACATGCAAAGCCGCTCGATCAACGCCGTGTAAACCTCGACCGCCCGGTTCAGTTGCGCCAGTTCGATCCACTCGCCGTTGGTGTGCGCCTGGCCGATGTCGCCGGGTCCGAGGATCACGACATCGAGGTGCTCCTGATAGATCCCAGCCTCGGTGCCGTACGGGACGACCTCCGCTTTCGCCACGCCGGTGACCGCGAGCGCGGCGTTGATGATCTCCGAGTCCGGCGAGGTGTAAAACGGCTTGCCGATCCGCGAGCTGACCGCGAAGCCGCGCTTCTCGGCCCGCTCGGTGATCTCCGCGACGACATCGGCGGTGCGGTCGTCGGGCATCGGGCGCATGAACATCGAGGCGACGGTCCGCGCGGCGGTCACGTTCGGGCGGCAGTCGCCGTCGTTGATCGTCATGTTGAAGCCGAGAGTCGGTGGGTCGAAGAGGGGATTGCCGTAGGAGGGGTCGCTCTTCAACCGCTCGGCCAGTTCGGCCATCTCGGCCAGGAACGGCGCGATCAGGAAGGTGGCCGAGATCCCGCGATCGAGGCTGGTGTGCGCTGCGACCCCTTCCGCCACCACCTGAACGAACGCGCCACCCTTGTGGGCGTAGACCGGCGTCAGCATCGTCGGCTCGGCAACGACGCCATAAGCCGGCTTCGTCTCGCGAAAGAGCTTCGATTCCGCGACAACCTGCCGCGCGCCCTGCATCGTCACCTCTTCGTCGGCGGCGGCGACAACCAGGACCGGCGCTTTCAGGCGATTGAGATCAACCGAATCGGCGGCGATCAAGGTCGCGGCCAGCGGCCCTTTCATGTCGCACGCGCCGAGGCCGATCAGCCGATCCCCTTCGACGATCGGCGACCAGGGATCGCGATCCCAGTTGGTGCCGGGGACGGTGTCGAGATGCGACAGGAAGGCGACCCCCCCGGTCCCTTCACCCTTGCGCGCCACGATATTGACCTTGCGTACCCCGGCGGCGTCGTCATATTCCAGGCGCTCGACCTCGAAACCGCGCTGCCGGAACTCCGCTTCGAGGCGGTCTGCGGCTGGAGCATTGCTATGGGCACTCACGGAATCGATCGCGACGAGATCTTTCGTCAAAGCAAGGACATCGAGCGGCATCAAATACTCTCCCCGCTGCGGCTTCTCCCCAATCAATTGATTAGTAGGAGCTATTCTACCGAATCCGGGGGAAGGCGCAAGGCCGCCAACCCCTCCCGTCCCTACGGCACCGCCGACACCAGCAATGTCACCACATACTCACCCGGATCCGGTTTGCCGGTCGTCGTGGTTGGCTGCGGCTCCAAGCTGACGAGCTGGATCCGGTAACCCGCGAAGATGGTGGCAACCGCCGCGCCGCCGGGCTTCTGTGTCGTGTCGTCGTTCAGACCGTACATCGTGAGACGCAGGGCACTCGTTTCCGCGCCGCGCCTTGCATCCACCACGACGGTCGCCTGCCCGGACCACGCGCACGCGACATAGACACCGCCCGAACTGCGCGGGCAGCGCGAATCCTCGGCCACCGCCGCGAAGCGGAGTGTCAGCCCGCTGGCGGCCATGTCGCTCGACTGTCCCAGGCGCAAGACGAGCCGCCCGCCGGCACCCGCAACTGGCGAGGCACCGACCGTCGAGGCCGTGGCGCGCGGCGACACGACCCGTGTCGCGGTCGCTCCGGCCGGAGTGCTCGTGCCGCGCGGCGGGCCGGCGCTCGGGGTCGCCGCCGAGGTTGGCATGGAGTTCGGGGCGGCGGGGGTCGGAGTAAACGTGCCGATCGGCGGCACACCGATGGGGTGGGATGTCGGTGTCGGCGGCGTGCCACAGCCAGCGAAGCTCAGGATCGCCAGGGTCAAAAGTGTCAGCAGGGCAACATGTCGGCTGGTACGCATCGGTTCTCCCGTTCCACTCGATACACTGATTCATAAGCAGAGCAACGCATGAGACACCGTTTTGTAGTACGCACGATGGCGGCAACCTGTTCTCCGCCGTCCGGGCAAAAGCGAAGGCGCTTGACAGGATCGGACAGGTGGCTAGACTGACCGCGTCAAGCGTGCTGGTGAATACCATAGGCGGGGGAGAACGATGGCCGAGCGAATTAACCGCGCGATCGAGCTGCTGCAACAAGATCAGGCGATTTACTACGTCGGCGGCCACACCGGCCACGTGCTGACGCGCGAGCAAGGCCGCCAGGATGCTCACACCTGGGCCGATTACATCAACGTCGGGATGGAGCATGGCCCGTTCGACATGACCGGCCTGGAAGCGTACATGGCGGGGCTGATCGAGGGTGGCCCGACGAACTCCGGCCATCGCACGCCGCCGGTGATCGTCGAAGCGCCGGTGAACGGCACGGATGAGGCGAACGTGCGCCACAACGCCTGGCAGTTTCGCCAGATCCTCGGGCGCGGCGTCCACGGCATCCTCCTCTGCCAGGCGGAATCGGCCGATGCGGTGCGCGCCTTCGTGGAAGCGTGCCGCTACCCCCATAACCTCCTCGGCGTCGATCCGGCGCTGCCGACACCGCTCGAACGCCAGCGGGGCGCTCGTCGTCGGAGTGGGATGACGACCGATGCGGCGGGTAAACCGCTGCTGGGGATCGGCACGCGCGGGCGCGGCTCCGAGCCGACCGCCGCGCCGGTCTGGGGTCTCTCGGGTGCCGACTATCTAGGGCGCTGCGATCCCTGGCCGCTGAACCCGCAGGGCGAGTTGTTGCTCGGGGTGAAGCTGGAGAGCCCGGAGGGGGTCGCCAACTGCGAGGCGATCCTGGCGGTGCCGGGCCTCGGCTTCGCGGAACTCGGCCCCGGCGACCTCAGCCTCTCCCTCGGCTACACGACGATGCCGCGCGATCCCTTCCCGCCCGAGATGGCCGAGGCCCGCGCGCGGATCTTCGCGGCGTGCCGCCGCAACAACATCCCCTTCCTCGATTCCGGGACGCCGGAGAATATCGCCGCGAAGCTCGATGAGGGGGTACGCGTCGTCGCCGGGCATCGCGAAGACACGGCCACGGTCGGTCGCGCGCATCAGCGACGCACGATGCCGGTCTAGCACCACCGGCGGCGCGCCGGAAACGTTCATCGCGGGCTATCCCGGCGCGAAATGCCGTGGGATAGCCTGATGCTGCGGTATAATCGCTCGGAACAGATCGAGTGATGATGTCGGCATTGCCGCGGGAGAAGAGATGAATCTGCTGATCGATGCGCTCAAGGCGGTGGGGCTGATCGTGGGGACGGTGGGGGTGGTCATCGTCGCGCCGCTGATCTTCATGATTATTTTTAGCCTGGTGACCGGCTTCAGCGAGAGCGCGCCGGGTGACGAGTAGAGGCGTGGGATGGGCGATCTCGGGCAATTCGGGCGGGTACTGCTGGTCGGCGGCGCGATCCTCGCGCTGGTCGGCCTCTGCTTCGTCATGCTCGGTCGCGTGTTGCCCGGCGGTCGCCTGCCGGGCGACATCACGATCACGCGCGGGCCGGTCTCCTGCTTCATCCCGTTGGCGACCTCGCTCCTGCTCAGCATCCTGCTGACCGTGCTCCTCAACCTCTGGGCGCGGCGCTGAGGGGGCACGCCGCTCAGCCGCGAAGACGCATGCCGAGGGAGATCAATGATCCGCACGATGATCTGCAACCGGAATCATTATCTCGTGAACGATCTCCCCCTCGACACCGCGAAGACAATGCTCGTCGATGGCGACAACATTATCTGGCTCGATGTGGAAGCGCCGAGCGCCGAGGAGATCCAACAACTCGCCACCACGTTCAAGATCCACCCGCTCGCGGTCGAGGACATCGCCAAGGCCCACCAGCGCCCGAAGATCGACATCTACGATGACTTCTATTTCGTCGTCTTCTACGATATCGATTATGTCGAAGAAGGCGATCTCCTCGACGAGCATGAACTCGCCATCGTCATCGGGCAGGATTTCCTGATCACCATCCACCACGAACCGATCGAGGAGATCGCCGAGGTGGCGACGCGCTTCCGGCGCAATGTGAAGGAGATCGAACGCGGGATCGGCGTCTTGCTCTACTCGCTGCTCGACACGATCGTCGACCACTATTTCCCCGTCCTCGACCGGATCGGCGAGCGGATCGAGGAATTGGAGTCGCAGGTCATCGAGCACAGCGCTGTCGAGAACACGGCGGGGATACGCGATATTTTCTCCCTTAAGCGCGAGTTAATTCATCTGCGCCGCCAGCTCGCCCCCCAGCGGGACGCGACGGCGGTGCTGGCCCGCCGCGAACTGCCGATCATCAGCGAGGCGACCGGCGTCTACTTCCAGGATCTCTACGAGCACGTCCTGCGCGTGACCGACGCGATCGATGTCTACCGCGATCTCCTCAGCGGCGTCTTTGACGCCTACCTGTCGGTCAACTCCAATAAGCTGGCGACCGCCTCCAACAACCTCAACGCGGTGATGAAACAGCTGACCTCCTACTCGATCATCCTGATGAGCGTCACCCTCGTCGCCGGGATCTACGGGATGAATTTCGATACCATACCGGAACTCCACTGGCGACTCGGCTATCCCTTCGCGCTCGGGCTGATGATCGCCATCGCCCTCGGGCTCACCACCTACTTCAAGCGCAAAGGCTGGCTCTGAGGGGGCCGGATCACCTCACCGTTCTTCCCCTTCGTCGTCCCACCGCTGCCATCCGCTTCGGGCCTCTGCTATACTCGTTCGCGGTGTATCCCATCGCCGGGGGCGTCTCGCCGCTGATTGATGCCCGCACCGTATTGACCACTCATACGCCGGGGCGCGACCCAGCCGTCGTCCTCGTCGGCCCGTTTTGGAGAGGACGCCACCCGTGCAGATCGGGTTCGACGCCCGCCTCGTCGCCTATCGTGAAGGCGGGATCGCCCGCTACGTGCGCTCCTTGCTGCACGCGCTGGTCACCGTCGATCGGGCGAACCAATACACGATCCTGGTCGCGCGACCGGGCGAACCGGTCCTGGACACCGATAGCCAGGGTGAGCGGGTCACCCATCGGGCGCTCCTGACGCCGCCGCACCATCGCCTGGAGCGCGCCGCGCTACGCCTCGAACTGACGCCGTTCCGCTTCGATCTCTTCCACAGCCCCGACTTCATCCCGCCGCGCCTGCGTCGCGGCACCCGGACGGTGATCACCGTCCACGATCTCGCCTTCCTGCGCGACCCCGAGTTGCTGGACGGCCAGTCGCGCCGCTATTACGGGCAGATCCACGACGCGGTCAAGCGAGCCGACGCGATCATCGCGCCATCGGATTGCACCCGCCGCGACCTGATCGCATTAACCGACGCGCCGAGCGCGAAGGTCTTCGTCGTGCCGGAAGCCGCCGACGGTCGCTATCGCACCCTCACCCGCGCGGAGCGGATGGCCTCATTGCGCTCGTCGTCGCGCGCCAAGCTGACGCCAGATATGATCCGCCTCGTCAGCGGCGAGTTCGGCCCGTTCATCCTCTTCGTCGGCACGATCGAGCCGCGCAAGAATCTGCCGCTATTCCTCCGCGCCTACGAGCGCTACCGCGAACGCGCGGGGCGGCGGGCGGCGATGCTGGTGCTGGCCGGCGCGCCCGGCTGGCAGGCGGAAGCGGAGATGGCGACGATCGAGGGGCTGCGCCGCGCGGGTAAGTTGGTGTGGTTCGATCGCCCGAACGACGAGCAGCTGCTGCTGCTCTACAACGCCGCCGCGCTCCTCGCCGTCCCCTCGCGCTACGAAGGTTTCGGCCTGACCGCGATCGAGGGGATGGCTTGCGGGACGCCGGTCCTCGCCTCCGACGGCTCCAGCCTGCGCGAGGTCGTCGGCGATGCCGGGGTGCTCTTGCCCCCCGACGATGAGGAGGCGTGGGCGACGGCGCTCGGCGAGGTCATGGAGGATCGCGGGCGACGCGAGCGGCTGATCGCGGCGGGCATACGCCGCGCGGCGAAATTCTCATGGACGCGCGCCGCCGAGGAAACGTTGGCGGTCTACCGCCATGTGCGTGGCGAGGAGGGGTCGGCGGAGCCGGCGGAGATGGTGGAATCGTGCCCGCACTGATCGTCGGCCTCGGGAATCCGGGGAAAGAATATGCAGAGACGCGCCATAATGTCGGCTTCCGTTGCGTCGATGAACTCGCGCGTCGCCACGGGCTGAAATGGGACAAACCCCGGCTCAAGGCGGAACAGGCGCGCGGGGTTATCGCGGGGAAGGACGTGGTGCTGGCGAAGCCGCAGACCTACATGAACCTCAGCGGCAGTTCGGTGGTGCAACTGGTGAAGTGGTACAAGGTGCCGCTGACCGACCTGCTGATCATCCACGACGACATGGACATCCCCTTCGGCCAACTGCGCCTGCGCGGTGAAGGGAGCGCGGGGGGCCAGAACGGCCTCGCCTCCGTGATCGAGCAGTTGCGGACCAACGCCGTGCCGCGCTTGAAGATCGGGATCAGCCGCCCCCGCTGGGGCGAACCGAAAGAGTACGTGCTGACCCGCTTCAGCAAAGATCAGGCACCCGAACTCCGCCTCATCCTCGACCGCGCCGCCGAAGCCGCCGAAACCTGGCTCGCCGATGGCCTGATCGCCGCGATGAACAAGTACAACGGCACGGTTGTTAAAGAGGTGGGCTGAGCGGGTTGGTGTGCGGATCCGCCGGGTCGCGTTCCGCGAGCAACGCCTCGTCGATCGCCTCCGTCAATGAGAGCGCACATCCCGCTTGCCAGGCTGCGGCGAACGAATCGGCCGACATCTGCGCCCGCAGGATGGCGAGGTGCTTGGCGTAGATGAGCTGATTCATTGGGTTTGGCATGACCAATCCCGTTCGTTCACGCAACACCTCCGCGGCGCCGAAAAGACGCGCGGCGCGCTCATTGGAACCGGCGAGCGCGGCAGCACCGGCCAGGCCGGTTAACCCGTAGTAGAGGGCGATCGTATCGCCGATGGCGCGCGAGAGCCGCACCCCTTCGCGCAGCGGGCCAATCGTTCCGACCACATCATCCGTCAGTTGTCCCAGGAGGACGCGCATATTGAGGGCGTACGCGATCCCCCACGGCGCGCCCGCTACCCGCAGCTCGCGCTCCGCATCCGCTTGGGCCGCGCGTGCGCGCGCGAGATCGCCGGTCGCCACGGCGAGATGCACCTCGGCAAGGAGGGCCTGACCGATACCCCAGTGATCACCCAGTGCGCGAGCAATGGCCGCGCTCTGCGTCGCGTCCGCGGCGGCCTGGGTAACATTGCCCGTGGCCACCGACGCGATCGCGCGCACCAGCCGGATTTGCGCTTGCACGGCGGGCTCAACACCGGCGGGAAGGATATCGAGCGCTTCATCGCTCGCCGCGATCGCCCCCGCGAAATCACCCTGGAGGAACGCTAACGCGGCCATACTGCACAGCGCACGCGCCCGATTCGTTGGGTCGAGGATGTCGCCATGGGCAAGGACCCGGGCGAGCGAGCGCCGCCCTTCGGTGGCGTGTCCGCCGATAAACCAGAACCAACAAAGATCCCAGCCCAGCCGAGCGCCCTCGGCAGCACGGCCATGCGCCACGAGATAATCAAGCACGGCGCGCAAGTTGTCGTGCTCGGCGAACAGTCGTTCGAGCCAGATCGCCTGCTCCGGACCGGTCATCCCTACCGGTGCCCCGGCAGCGAGCGCGAGATAGAAGGCGGCGTGGCGATCTCGGCTGAGCGTCTCTTCACCGCAAGCGCCGAGTTCCTCGATCGCGTAAGCCCGAATCGTCTCCAGCATCCCGAAGCGAGACGTGCTGTCTTCATCCGCCTGCCCGGTCAACGTGACGATCAGGTTCTTCTCCAACAGACTCGCCAACCCGTCCAGGGTGGCGAGATCAGCCGCGCCGACAACGTCACCCGAGGGAGCACCGGC
>DATCMP010000176.1:0-7036 GCA_036563365.1 Thermomicrobiales bacterium | reverse complement strand
CGGAATGGAGGACCGCGACCTGACCGGGGAAGCGGTTAGCGAACCGCGCGACGATCTGCGAGGTCAGCGCGATCTCCGGCACCAGGATGAGGGCTTGTCGCCCGGCGCGTACCGTGGCCCCGGCGGCGCGCAGATAGATCTCCGTCTTGCCCGAGCCGGTGACGCCGTGCAAGAGGAATGGCGCGAACTGCCGCGCGGCGATCGTCGTCGAGAGCGGCTCCCAGACTGCGCTCTGCTGCGGCGTCAGTGGCGGCGGTGCCTCGTAGCGGCTGGGGCGGAGGATACGCGGCTCGCTCTTGCCCGGTGCGCCGAAAACCTCGATGTAGCCTTTCTCTTCCAGGCCGCGCAGGATCGCGCGTGTCGCGTCGGTCAGGCGATAGACATCGCCGAGCGGCAACGGTGCGGGTGTGGCCGCCTGCTCGTCGGTCCCGAGCCGGGCCTGACGACGCAGCAGTTCGAGCACCGCCGCCTGACGCGGCGAGCGCGGCCCGACGAGTGTCACCGGATCGGTGGTGCCGAGCGCTGCGGGGAGGATCCGCACCCAGCGCTCTTCGCGCGCCTGCGGCACGTCGTGGACGACACGGGCGATCCGCTCGATCAGACGGAGGCGTTCGAGATGCTGCACGACCGTCACCAGACTACTGCCCATCGCCTCCTGCACCGCAGCCAGGCTCGTCTCGCCGCGCTCTTCCAGTAGCCCGAGGAGTCGGCGGGCCTTCGGCGAGAGGCCGCTCAAGGGCGGTGGCGCACCGGTCGCGACGAGGTGGACGACGCTGCGGCGCGACGCGCCGGGCGGCAGCATCGGCAGGGCGGCCTCGAAGAAGGTGCAGCAGTAGCGCTCGGCCATCCAACCGGCGAGGGCCAGTTGTGGCAGGCCGAGGCGAAATTCCGGCTCGACCGGAGCGTGGATCGGGCGGGCGACGAAGGCCGGTTCCTGGTCATGGGTGGCGACGATCACGCCGAGGACCAGCTTCTGGCGCAGCGGCACCCAGATCAGCTGGCCGCGCCCGATCCTGCCGCGCAGATTGGTCGGCACTTCATAGGTGAGGGTCGCGAGGCGGTCGCCGGGATGCCCGCCGTTCACCGCGACTTCGGCGTACGGCATCGCCTCGATCAGCGGCGCGGGGGGCATCGCTGGGTCGCGCGGGACCGTTCTCGTCGGTAATTCCTCGGCGTACTCTTCCATACCCCAAGTGTAGCATCCGAACGTATGTGCTGCGAAGGATTGTGCGCTTCGATGCGGCACCCGTTGCTGCGCGCATTCACGCAACAACCCCGTAGCCGAAAACGAATCATCTGCTGGGATCGGGATTGTCTTCGAGGATGGATGACCAATGCTATGCGACGGCCCCGCCCCACGCATGTGGGGCGGGGCCGCTACTGATTAACCTGAATGTTAGCGGTTGCCTCCCAGGATACCACCGCCACTGCCGGGGGAACCCATCAACTTGCCGGCGACCATCGCCGCGACGCCCGCCATCGCCATTTTCGCCATCGGGTTGCTCATCGCGCCACCCGGCCCCATGATCTGTTGCAGCAGATCCGGCTGCTGCCGCTGTGCCTGCTGGACCATACTCCCCATGTCGCGCGGCCCGAACTGGCCCTGCGCCTGATTAAAACCGGGGTATTGGAACGGCTGATTCGGATCGTCGTTCGCCCGGCGGAACCGATCGATGATCTGCTGCTGCTCCTGCGGTGACAGACGATTGAACGCTTCTTCGTGCGCCTGCGCCACCGCATCCGGCGGTGCGTGCTGCACCGTTCGCTGATAGCGATCGTAGACGTCGTTATCATCCATCGCATCGAAGTTGCCGCCCTGGTGTCCTTGCTGGTACTGCTGATAGCGTTGCTCATAGTTATCGGGCGTGCCGCCGCTGAAAATATTCTTCAAGATGTCCATCTGCAGATGCTCCTTCGTTGTCTACCCTTCCACACCGTCGGTGTCCACCCACACTCGGTGCCTCTACCCCAAATGAATGCACGAAGCGTGCCAACTTAGCGAGTGGGGATGCTATACTCGCCCCTTGGTCGATTGCCCGAGCGGTGGCGAGCGGCGGCGAAGTGAAGGGGAATGGCGAGCGATGCGGGCGTTGCTCAGCGTGTCGGATAAGACCGGTGTCGCGGACCTCGGGCGTGAACTGGTCGCGCTCGGGTGGGAGCTCTATTCAACGGGGAATACCGAGCGTGCCCTGCGCGAAGGGGGCGTGGCGGTCGCGGGGATCGAGCAACTGACCGGCGTGCCGGAGATGCTCGATGGCCGCGTCAAAACGCTGCACCCAGCTGTACATGGCGGTATTCTCGCACGCCGCGATCACCCCGAGCATCTGGCGACGCTGGCCGAGCACGGTTTCGGCCCGATTGATCTCGTCGTCTCCAACCTGTACCCGTTCGCCCGCACGATCGCCGACCCGGCGGTGACGGTGCAGGACGCGCTGGAGCAGATCGACATCGGCGGGCCTACCCTCACCCGCGCCGCCGCCAAGAATTTCCCCGACGTGCTCATCCTGACCGACCCCGCCGACTACGCGCCGACCGTCGCGTACCTGCGCGAGGGTACAGTGCCGTTGACGTGGCGACGGCGTTTGGCGGCACGAGCGTTCGCGCACGTCTCGGCTTACGACGCGCTGATCGCACGATACCTTCGCGCCGATCTCGATCTCAGCGCTGACGACGATCTTTTCCCGCGCGAACTGTCGATCGGGATGGAGAAGATTCAGGGGATGCGCTACGGCGAGAACCCGCACCAGCGCGCGGCCTTCTACCGCGTGCCAGCGCCCGGCGCGGCACCCGCGGGCCTCGCCACCGCGCGCCAACTGCACGGCAAGGAACTCTCCTACAACAACATCATGGATGCGAATGCCGCCTGGGAGGCCGCGACCGACTTCGCCGCGCCCTGCGTGGCGATCATCAAGCACACCCTGCCATGCGGGCTGGCGACGCACGATGATCTGGCCGAGGCGTATCGTCGCGCGCTGAGCGGCGACCCGGTCTCGGCGTTCGGCGGAATCGTCGCGTCGAATCGCCCGATCGATGAGGCCACCGCCGTCGAGATCGCCAAGACGTTCTTTGAGATCGTCCTCGCGCCCGACTTCGAACACGCCGCGCTGGCGATCTTGCAGAAGCGGCGGAATGTGCGACTCCTCGCCTGCGGCACACCTGGGGCGCATGCGCGACTCGAAGATCGGCTGGAGGTGCGCCAGGTTCTCGGCGGGCTGCTGGTGCAGACGCCGAACGATCTCGCGGAGGACTCGGCTGGCTGGACAGTCGCCACGAGGGTCGCACCGACCGCCGCGCAACTCGCCGATCTCGCCTTCGCCTGGCGCGCGGTGAAGCACGTCAAGTCGAACGCGATCGTGATCGCCAGCGATAATACCTTGCGCGGGATGGGCGCAGGCCAGCCGAACCGCGTCACCTCGGTGAAACTCGCCGCCGATCGGGCGGGCGAGGGGGCGCGCGGCGCGGTCCTCGCGTCGGATGCCTTCTTCCCGTTCCCGGATGGGATCGAGGCAGCCGCTGCCGCCGGGGTCGCGGCAATCGCCCAGCCGGGCGGCTCGCTGCGCGACGACATCTGCATCGAGGCCGCCGACGCTGCGGGGATCGCGATGGTCTTCACCGGCGTCCGCCACTTCCGGCATTAAGGGGAAAGCCTCTTCTCGTGCGGTCTGTGCCAATCCCGTGTCGCACAGAACATATCCACTACCAGAGCTGACGCGGGTAAGATCATAGGGATTGCGGCGATCGGTTCTGGGGGGGAGGCGCTGGCGGCTTGATCCGCAACGCCGTTGTGCCGATCGTGCTGCAACTATCTCCAACCTGGGCTCGACGATGCGCTGATCCGTCTGACGACGCTCTATCACCGGTTGGGCCTGGACTAGACGTTCGGCCCGATTATTCCAGGGCTGGAACGACCATGATCGTTGCACCACCGCCTACCCTGCGGGGAGATGGCTTCGTGCTGCGCCCGATGGCGTTGTCTGATGCTCCCGCATTGCGCGCCGCCGGGCAGGGGGATGCCATCGGGCGTTATACCTCGCTCCCCTGGCCGTTTAGCCTCGCCGCTGCCGAGGAGTTGATCGCCGACGCCGAGGTTGGCTGGCAGGCGGGCACCGCCGCTCGCTTCGCGATCATCGTTGAGCGAGCGGACGAGCCAGCGTTAGCCGGTACGGCGAGTCTGTTGCATCTCTTCCCAGAGCGTGCCGATGCGGAAGTTGGCTACTGGCTCGCGGAGTCGGCGCGGGGCCGTGGCTTGGCACGTCGCGCGGTGGCGCTGCTCTGCGATTGGGCGCTGGGACCGTTCGGTTTGCGACGTTTGCACTTGCTGGTCGATCTGGACAATGCAGGATCGCACGCTGTCGCGCGCTCGTGCGGCTTCCTGCCGATCGGCGAAGTGCCGTGGCAGCACCCGACCGACCGGAGCAAGGATGCGATTTGTCTCGCGTATGAGCGCCTGGGAGCAGTCGGTAGTCGGTAGTTATTGGGCGGTGGCGTTAACGCATCGCGCCATTAGCGTAGCTCTACTACAGACTACCGACCTACAACTTAATAATGCCGCGCTGCAACGCCTGGCTGACCGCCTCGGTGCGGCTGTCGACGTTCAATTTCTGGAAGAGGATATTGGCGTGGAACTTCACCGTGCGCTCGGTGATGAAGAGATCCTTGGCGATCTCCTTGTTGCGGTAGCCCTTCGCCATCAGTTCCAGAACTTGCATCTCGCGCTCGGTCAGCGTTTCCTCGCGCTCGCCGCGCAGGAGATCGCCGACGCGGTTGAGCAGTTTTGTCGCCACCGCGGGTTGCAAGAGTGAGCCGCCGCTATGGACGACGCGCACCGCATTAAAAATCTCGTCGCGCGGCACCCCTTTCAACAGATAGCCGCGCGCGCCCGCCTGCACCGCTTGCAGGATTCGTTCATCGGTGTCGTAGGCGGTCAGGACGAGGATGCGCGTGTCGGCGCGCTCGGCGGTGATCCGCTGGATCGCCTGCACGCCGTCGAGACCAGGCATCTCCAAATCCATCAGCACAACATCGGGGCGCTGGCTGATAGCCTGCGCCACGGCCTCTTGCCCGTCGCCGGCCTCGCCGACAACCTGCATATCCGCTTGGGTGCCGAGCATCATCACGAGCCCTGCACGCACCACCGGGTGATCATCGACAACGAGAATACGAATCATCGCCACACCACTTACCATCAGCACGCGTTCGTTGCGGGATCGACGGATCCCTGCCGACGAACCGTCGCTCCTCGAGAAAATGCCCCACGCACGATCAGTATACGCCATCGGTATGGACGATCGCCGTGGCGGCCTCGTGCTCCGCCTGTCGCCCATTCGTTTCCTGATGCGGTAGCGGCACCTTCACCCGCACGCTCGTGCCCTCGTCGGGGGCGCTATCGATCTGTAATTTGCCGCCGAGCAACGCGACACGTTCGCGGAGTCCGACCAACCCGAAGCCCCCGGTGACCCCGGCGTCGGGTGGGGTGGCAGGGTCGAACCCGACGCCATCATCGGTGACGGCCAGGAGCAGCGAGCCATTCCAGCGTTTGAGGGTCATATCGACCTGCGTCGCGTGCGCGTGCTTGCCGATATTGCTGAGGAGTTCTTGCGCGATCCGATAGAAGCCAGCTTCGAGATGCGAAGGCAGCCTGCCCTCGACCTCGTGAACGCGGAAGCAACCCTCGATCCCGTACTCCCGACCGGCGTTCTCGATCAGCTGGGCGAGCGCTTCGGGGAGGGTCTGATCTTGGAGTGGTGCGGCGCGTAGATCCATCACCGAGCGGCGTGCCTCTTCGAGGTTGGCGCGGGTCACCTCCATCCCCCGACGCACCTTCTCGCGCGCCTCTTGCAGTCGCTCGGGGTCGTCGAGCAACGCATCGGCGACTTCGAGTTGCAAGGTCACGGCGGTGAGCCCCTGCGCCAGCGTGTCGTGAATCTCCCGCGCCAGGCGGTTGCGCTCTTCCGCCGTCGCCAACTCGCGGCTGCGGGCGTAGAGTCGGGCGTTCTCCACCGCTAGCGCGGCGGTATCGGCGATCGCCTCGACCAGGCGGGCCTGGGCCTGCGTGAAGTGATAGCGATCGCGCAAGGCGGCGACGACCGCGATCCCGAGCGGTCGCCCCTTCGCAATCAACGGCACCGCCAGGAGGGATTGCAGGCTGAGCAGGCGGACGAGGGTTTTATTCGTGCGTGGGTCGTGCGCGGCGTCTGCGGTCATCTGCGCGTGGCCGCTGGAGATCGCCTCCCGCAGGAATGCTTCATCCGCCAGCGCGATCGGCAGATTGGCTGCGGGGCCGGTCAGCGGGCCGCCGTGATAGCCGACACCGGCACGCGGGACGAGTTCGGTGCCGGTATCATCGAGCAGATACACCGCGCAGGAAAGCCCATCGACCGCATCCGAAAGCCCGCGGGCGACGATCCCGAGGACTTCATCGAGCAAGAGCGAGGAGGTCGCGGCGGTCGTCACATCGAGGATCCCGGTTAATTCCTGCTGACGGCGGCGCTCGGCCTCGAAGAGCCGGGCGTTCTCGATCCCCACCGCCAGCCCGTCGGCCAGGGTTTGCAGCGTCGAGACATCGTCGTCATCGAATGCGCCGATCCGATGGCTCTCCACGTTCACGACGCCGATCAGGCGATTGCTGAGGACGATCGGCACCGCCAGGGCCGCGCGGCTATCCGCGACGGCGGCGGTACGCAGGAATTGCGACTCGCGCGAGACATCGTTGATCAGGACTGGCCGCCGACTCGCCGCAGCGCGACCGACGACATGGGCACCGACCGCGATCCGCAGGCCGAGATCTGATGGCCCGGGGTGGCGGTTCGCCTGCGCCTGCACCACGAGGTCGTCGTGCTCGGGGTCGTAGAGCAAGATGCTGACGTGGTTGTAATCGAACCGCTCGCGCATCGTGGTCGCCACCTGTGGCAGCAAGTATTCGACCTCGCGGATCGAGACGAGCGTGCGGCTGATCTCGTTGAGCGCGCGAAGCTGCTCGACCCGGCGTTGTTCGGAGGCGTAGGCCCGCGCATTCTCGATCGCCACCGCGCAGCCG
>DATCMP010000169.1:0-19296 GCA_036563365.1 Thermomicrobiales bacterium | reverse complement strand
CTCGGGGGCGATCAGCTTTTCCCAGGCGAGTTGGACGGCGGCGGGGGAGCCGGGGGTGGAGATGATGACCCGCCCGCGATAGACCCCCGCCGTGGCGCGCGAGAGGATCGCCGCCGCGCCGACCTGTTCATAGCTCAGCATCCGAAAGATCTCGCCGAAGCCGGGCAGCGTCTTCTCCAACTTGGCGCTGAGGGCGTCGTAGGTCGTGTCGCGCGGGGAGATGCCGGTGCCGCCGTTAAAGAGGATCAGCCGCGCCGTGCCTGCGACGAGTTCATCGAGGACACCCGCGACCTGCGACGGTTCGTCTTTGATCAGGCGATAGTCGGCCACCTGGTGTCCGGCGGCGGCGATCTGCTCGCGTAGGTAATGGGCGTTCACATCGGTCTCTGGCGTGCGGGTGTCGCTGACGGTGACGATCGCGATCGTCACCGCCCCCTGCGCTGCGGCGAGCGCCCGATGTGTCTCGCTGCTGCTCATGGTGTGTACCTCCGGGCGAGTGGGCGAGTGGTCGTAGTGGGCCAGTGGGTTAGCAGGCCACGGAGAGGCTACCATAAAGGTGGGGGGAGGTGTTGGGGTGTTGCAGATTAGGGATGAAAGGTGGCTGGCGATTGAAGTCACGCCTTGGGGGCGCTCACGCGCTACGAATCCCCGAGCACAGTCTCGGGGATTCGTGGACCGCAGGCCCGCGAGGCCGGGTGCCCTTTGGGCGATTCAGTCGCCCGCTACCGAGGTTGGGGCGCACCACTATCACCTGTCCTCCCCGCACCGTTGGCGCGCGGCTTGCATTTGGATACGCATACGTGTGCCGCGCGTAGGTGCGGCGTTGTGCGGCTGGGCGGTATGGAGGGTGAGCGATGGGACAACTACCGAATGGCGGACGCGCGCCGCGCTCGTTGTTTTTCCGCGATATCGTGCAGGGCGCGTTGCTCGGGGATTTTGCGCGCGATCTGGGGCTGCCGGGCGCGGTGGTGCAAGTCGCGCTCAACTTTGTGCCGGTCGTCGGGTCGATCTGTGCCATGCGCGATGCGGTGGCGAATTGGCGGGTCAAGGATCGTCCGGGTGTGGCGCTGAATCTCCTGGCGATCGTGCCGGTGATCGGCTCGGTGGCGAAGGTCGCCGAACTCTGGCGGCATATGGGGCGGTTGCGCCGGGGCTTCGATGTCTCCTTCAGGATCAGGCGGCAGCAACCGGCGGGATAATCTTCGACCTGTGAATTCCATCCACCCGGCAACGCCGAAAAGCCTCTGCGGCATTATCCGTGTCGCGTACTGCACCGGTCATATCCTGAGAAAATGTCTATGGGATGTGGACCCCCTCTCCTCCCCTGGGGAGAGGGGGTCTGCGCGATTCGGGAGGGCGCGCCATTTCCTCGCCCTACGCCGTGACCGCCCGCACGTGATGCACGCTGTCCTCGAAGTGCTGGCGCTGTTGCCGGATCATGGCGTCGGCCTGTTCGCCCTGCGGTTGCCAGACGCCGCGCGGCACCGTGCGCTGCTCGAACGGGGCGGCGGTGCCGCGTTGGGCATTGGCGATGAAGCGGGCGAAGTCGCGCGCGGGCATGTCGGGGTACTGCCGCCAGAAGGTGGCGTTGGGGTCCAGATAGGGGAGGGCTTGCGGCTCGACGCCGGTGATGACTTCGAGGTTCAGCGGGGCGTCCGGGGCCTGCTCGGCGAGGATCGCGACGACGCGCGTGATGTCGAGATTGCCCGCGCCCATCGGCACCCACTGCGCCAGCGCGCCGTCGGGCGTGGCCCAGATGCGGGTGTCGCGGATGTGCGTGGTGATCGTGTACGGGGCCAGCAGTTCGACGGCGAGGAGCGGGTCTTCCCCGGCGTAGGCGGGGTTGCCGGTGTCGAGGCAGACGCCGACCGTCTCCGGCCCGGCCCGCTCGACCAGTTCGAGCATCTCGCGCGCCAGCAGATCGACCCCGCCGTGATTCTCGATCGCGACCTTGATCCCGTGCTCGCGGGCCAGCGGCGCGACCGCCCGGATGACGCGCACGCACTCCGCGATATGCTCCGCCAGCGGCACCGCGCCCGCGCGCTCGTCCTGCGAGCCGAGGAAACAGCGGACGACCGGCGAGCCGATGATCGCGGCGGCGCGGATCATGTCGCTCAGTTGCTCCTCGCCGCTGCCGAACTGGGGGCGGAAGGAGACGGCGTGACGGTCGATGCTACCCATCCCGATCTCGATCGTCTGCCCGCGCGCGGCGGCGTATTCCTTCACCGAGAGGAGATAGGCTTCCTCGTGCGAGGCGAGGTTTTCGCGGCTGGAATACTGCACATTGTCCAGCCCGAGTTCCTGGGCGAAGTCGATGAACTGGAAGGCATCCCAGCCTTGCCAACGCAAACTGTAGCTATCGAGACCCAGCCGCATCACGTCCCCCTTATCGCGTATTGCTCGTATCACCCATGACTCGCTGTGCAGGATACCACTCGCCGCGCGAAGTCGCGTGCCTGCGCGCCGGAGCGGATACCGCTGCCCTGGCATGTGATGTGCATTCAGGAGAGTTGCCCGGCACCGCGATGTGGCTTCAATTCACAGTCGGGCGAGGCGGCGCAGTGGCCGCAAACGTGGCGAGATGGAGGACGAATATGATGGGACAGGAAACACCGCGCCGTGGTGACCAGGGCGACCTCGCCCCGAACGATCAGCGCCTTTTCAACGAGGGCCGCGATACGTTGGCCGGGCCATCCGCGCGCCAGGATCCGGCGAACGCGAACGATGCCCGCGACGAGCGCGATCTGGGCGAGGAGGCCGAAACCCTCGCCAAGAATATCATCGGCCAGAGCGCGACCCCCGATGGCACGAAGACCAGCGATGCCGGGAAAGATAACAAGCGCGGGTAGGATCGGTCCCCAGCGTGGGGCGGCGATGATTGCGTTGACGGAGCCCCGATGGTGCGGAAGCACTGTCGGGGCTTTCGGTTGTGCGCGGGGTATGGGGTGGGAGGTGCGATAATGCGGAGGTAGCGATTGATGGGGGTAGACCCTTCCTCGCCGCTGCGGCGGCGACCCTCCCCTGAAGCGGGAGGGTGGGGATGATGATACGTGGTGGGTGTTGGAAAGGGCTAATAAATGACCGCCGAGATCGCGTTCCCGTGGACGTTCGTGCCTGCGCCCGCGCCGGGTGAACGGCGGGCCGATTATTTCTCCTGGCCGGACGCGATCTTCGGGGAGACGCGCTGGCCGTTCTTCGCGGTGCGCGGGCGGGAGCCGGGTCCGACGGTGGCGATCGTCGCGGCGATTCATGGCGGGGAGTATCCCGGCCCGCTCGGCGCGCTGCGGCTGGCGCGCGAGATCGACTCGGCGACCGTGCGCGGCGCGCTCCTGATCCTGCCACTGGTCAACCTGTCGTCGTTCTGGGCGCGGCGGGCGTTCGTCACGCCGGAGGATGGGCGCAACCTGAACCGGGTCTTCCCGGGCAAGGCGGATGGCACGCTCAGCGAGGTGCTGGCGTGGCGGATAATGACCGACGTGCTGGCACCCGCCGACGCGATCATCGACCTGCACAGCGGCGACATCTTCGAGGCGCTGGCCGACCACACCGGGCGCTATCAGAGCGGCGACGCCGCGCAGGACGCGCGGAGCGCGGCGATGGCGGCGGCGTTCGGCCTCCCCTATGACGTGGTCTGGGCACGCCCGACGAACCCCGGCGGCCTGGTCGGGAACACGACCTTGCGCGGCAAGCCGTCGCTCCTCGTCGAGGTCGGCGGGAATGGGCTGGCGAGCGCCGCCGACGAGGCGAACGTCTACAACGGGCTGCTCAACACCCTACGGGCGCTCGGCAGTTTGCCGGGCGACGTGGCCCCGGCCATCCAGCAACAGGCCAGCCACGGCGCGGGGGTCGCCGCGCCCGCGACCGGCCTCTGGCGCGCGGTGGTGGCGCTTGAGCAGCAGGTCGCGGCGGGCGAGTTCCTCGGCACGCTGACTGATCCGCTCGGCAACGAGATCGCGCGGATCGTCGCCCCGGTCGCGGGGATGGTCCTCTATTATATGACCTCGCTGGCGGTGCAGGAGGGCGATCCGCTGGTGACGCTGGTGGTGGTGGGGGAGTGAGGGGCTATTTCGCGAATCTGTTTCCATTGGCTATTCCCTTTCTCATATGAACGTTAGCGTTCTCATGTGCTGTTGCTGCCGCTCGCTCCGGTCGGTGACTTGCCTCTACCAGAAGCATCTGGCGTATGCGCGAGTGCGGCTGGCGGTTTTGTCCCGAGCGCAATCTCGGGGTTCAGCCGCCAGCCAGCGTCCACAGCGACTCGCGCATACGCCCTATCAGAATAATAAGAATTATTGTGCTACACAAGCATCGTTATAGTATGCCTTGCTCCTCACCCCTGCTGTCCCAAAGGGCAGGGCCGATCCTGTGCATTCCGTTGGCGACAGGGTGGGCGGTGGGCGGCAGGATGGTGCGGGGCGCTGTTGCGGGCGGGCGTCGCTTTGGCGTGCGTGAGCGAGGGGGCGGATTGATGGCCGAAGGGGTGTCGGCGGCAACTGAGGCGCAGATCGGCGCGGAGTTGGCGGCGCTGCTGGGGGAATCGCCCGCAGCGTGGTCGGCGGAATTGCTGACGCACAATCTGCAGAATGCGGTCACGGTGGGGATCTGGCGGGTGCGGGCGGGGGAACGCAGCTTTATCCTCAAGGTCGTCTCGCCGGGCCGAGGGGGCGCAGCAACGGGCTGGGCGGCGTCCGACGAGCCGACGCACTGGAACTATTGGGCGCGCGAGGCGCTGGCCTATCGACACGGCGTCACGACGAGCTATGCGGCGGCGGGGATCGCCGGGCCGACATTGCTGGCGCGTTACGCGCGCCCGGATGGGGCGATCGCGCTCTGGCTGGCGGATGCGCTGGCGGAGGGGGCGCTGCCGGGGCCGCGCTGGTCGCTCGCTGAGTATGCGCGGTTCGCGCAGCGATTGGGGATGGCGCAGGGGCGAATCGCGTCCGACGCGGCCCCGGCGTATCCGTGGCTCTCGCGGCAGTTCTTGCGCCGCTACAGCCTCTCGAAGGCGTACGATCCGGCGCTGCTCGATGACGATAGGGCCTGGGCGCAACCGCTGGTGCGCGAGCATTTCCCCGCCGCGCTGCGTCCGGCGCTGGTCCGATTTCACCACGAGCGCGAGCGCTTCTTCGCCATCTTGGAACGGTTGCCGCGCACGCTCTGTCACCTCGACGTCTGGCCGAACAATCTTTTCGCGCGGGCCGATGGTCGCTTCGTGCTGGTCGATTGGGCGTTCGTCGGTGATGGCGCGCTGGGCGAGGATGCCGGCAACCTTGTCCCCGATGCGGTTTTCGATCTCTTCGTCCCCGCGCATGATCTGCCGGAACTCGATCGGGTCGTCTTCGCGGGCTATCTGGCGGGCCTGCGCGAGGCGGGCTGGGACGGCGACGAGCGCTTAGTGCGGCTCGGGATGTGCGCCTCGGCGATCAAATACGTCTGGCTGCCGCCGCTGATGCTCGCGCGGGCGGGCGATGCGACGCAACTCGACTATGGCGGCAAGGCAGCGGTGAACGCAGCGCGGCGTTACTCCGAACGGGGCTGCGTCTTCACCTTCCTGATGGGTTGGGCGGAAGAAGCGCGGGAGTTGGCGGCGGCGCCCGGGTACTAGCAGGGGATGGGACAGACGATCACCGCAGAGGCGCAGAGACACGGAGGGCCGCAGAGTGGGGAGCGGGAGAAACGAGATTTTCACCACGGAGCGCACAGAGGGCACAGAGAGGGAACGGGAGAGGGGAAGGATGGGGCAATTGAGAGGGCGAGGATAAGGAGTAGGTAAGATAACCTCTCCCCCGGCCCCTCCCCGACGCGGGGAGGGGTGACTCGTTGGGGGGCAGCCGGGCGCCGCTAATTCAGCAGCGTTACCGGGCATCGACATATCCTGAACACCAACTCATACCTAAAGCCACCGCGTCGCTGACAAGTCACCCCTCCCTCTTCAGGGGAGGGGCCGGGGGAGGGGTCAACACCCCGATCATAAACACTCTCTTCTCTCCCCCTCGTTCTCTGTGCGCTCTGTGCGCTCTGTGGTTAATAACCCTGTCTCTGCGGCCCTCTGCGTCTCTGCTCCTCTGCGGTGATCGGCCTCCCTCTCAGACGCGCTTGCCGAGGATGACCGTCTTGAAGGCCGGGCCGCGCGGGTGGGGCTGTTCGCTGACGGTGTGGAAGCCGAGGCGGCGGTAGAGGGCGACGTTGCTCGGCAGCGAGAGGCGCACTTCGACGCGGATTTCGGGGAGCCCGAGCGTGCGGGCGTGGCCTTCGAGGAAGGTCATCAAGGCCGAGGCGATCCCGCGCCCGCGCCACTTGGGCAGGGTCGAGACGCGCCCGACGTAGAGATAATCGGGGCGCGGCTGGAAACGCGCGGAGCCGACGGCCTCGTCGCTGATCCAGGCGAGTACCGCGCCACCGGTGTCGAAGGCGCGGCGCACATCCTCGACGGTTTCCTGATGCGTGCTCGATGGCGGCTCCAGGACGCCGCGATATTCCTCGAACGCCGCGATCATGATCCGGTGGACGAGCAGGGCGTCAGCGACAGTGGCGAGGGTGACGGTGGTCATCGAGGTGGCTCCGTTGGTGGTTGGGAACGGACCTCCCCCCGCCGCCTGCGGGCGGCGACCCTCCCCTAAAGAGGGAGGGTAAAGAGGCGTTGCGACGCGGTACTGGTGCGCTGACGTGGGTACGAGCGCGTTGCTGCCGGGGCAGGTGCCGGGATGGGGAGCGGCGGCGAAGTATTGTAGCGCGGCGACGATATTGGCCTCAAATCTTCTGGGTGAATATCAACCTCGACTGTTCTTGCTGCTGCTCAGCCACTCCACGATGACTCTCCACCGCTGTAACTGTGAGGGTAACTATGGAGCGAGTGTGGCTATGGCCAGCTCTTCCGGTGTCGCAGAATAGTTCTCAGGCAGCAGGTGGCAGGTGGCTACCACGAGAGCGCTGCTTGAATAAGGAGGGACGATTATGATAACCATGTCTGCGACTACGCCTCACGAACAGCCGACCCTCGATGAGCTCCCGCCGATGCCGCAAGCGCGGCTCGGTCACGTCGCCCTCGTCTCGCGTGACCCGGTGGCCCAGGCGGCGTTTTATCGAGAGTTCTTTGGGATGCAACTGGTCGGCGACTCAGCGAATGGGGCGACAACGTTTCTGGCGAGCGTCCCCGAGGAGGAAAGCCACGATCTCGCATTCGTGCGCGAGCAAGCGACCGCGCATCTCGCGTTGAAAGTGGCGACGTTGGAAGAGCTCCTCGCCGCCTATCGGGGTCTCCAGGCGCGTGATGTGAAGATTGTGGCGACGTTCAATCATGGTGTCGCACTGGCGATCTACTTTCCCGATCCCGAAGGGAATCTGATCGAACTTTACTGGCCGACCGGCAAGTCGGGGTTTTGGCTGCCCGTTATCCGTCCGATTGACCTCGGGCAGCCGGTAGAGGTGTTGCGTCGGATCGTCGATGAGTTCGAGCCGACGCGTCGGGCCGCGACGAACTGAGCGGCCCCTGCGAACACCGGGCAGCGGTGTTCGCATAGCTGAACAATGAATTGACCAGGGGAATACGGGTAGGTCGATTATTGATGGTGCATGTGGGTTTGTAGGCAAATGACTTGGCCCAAGGGTGGAATGTTCCTGTAACGATTGGTCATACTGTCTCGACCGAAGTTCAATCGCCCCCAGCCGCGACCTGCTCGTAGCTGGGGGCGATGATTTTATCGTACAGCGAAATTAGAAGGTTTGCGGATCGTGGTAAGGGCGGGGCACCGACCCGCCCGGTTGGCGGCGCTGTCCACGTCGCTGGATCGCCACCCGCGCGTTATGGGTGATGGCAGAGTCAGTGCTATTAGCAGCCGGGCGGGTCGGTGCCCCGCCTCTACCAGCGCCACGGCCCTGAATTGGCGTTGGTGGGTGGGTAGTCGTAGCTGCGCTTTCAGTCCGGGTCAATCTCGGCGAGGATCGCCCCGGCGGCGACGGTCGTGCCGAGGGGGTAGGAGAGGCGGCGGACGGTGCCGGCGTGGGGGGCGGCGATCGTGTGCTCCATCTTCATCGCTTCGAGGACGAGGAGGGGCTGATTGGCGGCGACTTGGTCCCCGGCGGCGACGTGGAGCTTGCTGATTTTGCCCGGCATCGGCGCGGTGAGGGTGCCGCTGCCGCCCGCACCGGCGACCGTGGCGGTCGCTTCGACGGTCGGCGGGGCCGGTTTGGTCAGGTGGTAGGGGTGGCCCTGCCACGCGAGGAGCAAACCTTCCGGCGTGACGAGGCCGCGCAGGATCAGGGTGCGTGCGCCCTCGCGGAGGATGAGGGTGTCGGGGCCGCGCCGGGCGATCGTCACGACCGTGACCGCCGCGCCGAGGTCGATCGTCCAACTCCCCCCGGTGTTCCGCGCGGTCGTCAGGCGATAGGTGTGCGGGCCGTGATGGAGGCGCAGGGTGGCGCTGCCGCCGCCCGCGCGCCACGCCCCGACCGTCTGCCAGGGATTCGCGGGGCGGGTCGCCTGTGCGGCCCGTTCTTCGCGGTCGAGGATGTCTAATGCCGCTGCGCCGAGCAGGACTTCGCGTGGTAGGGAGGGCTGTTCAGCGGTCGTGGCGGGTGGCGACCACTCCTGCGCGATGAAGGCGGTGGTGGTCTGCCCGGCCTGGAATTTGGGGTGCGCGACGAGCCAGCCGAGGAACGGTAGATTGGTCGTGAGGCCGAGGATCGCGTAGTCGCGCAGGGCGGCGGCGAGGCGACTAATCGCGGCGGCGCGGTCGGGCGCGTGGACGATCAGCTTGGCGAGTTGCGGGTCGTAGTCCACGCTAACCACATCGCCGGTCGCGACGCCGAGATCGTTGCGGATGCCGGGGCCGCTCGGCGGGGCGAAGAGGCGCAGGGTGCCGCTGGTCGGCAAGAACCCTGCGGCGGGGTCTTCGGCGTAGATTCGGCACTCGATCGCGTGGCCGCGCAGCGCCACGTCGTCCTGCGTGAATGGCAACGGTTCGCCCGCCGCGATGGCGAGTTGCAGGCGCACGAGATCGAGGCCGGTGACGGCCTCGGTGACCGGATGCTCGACCTGTAGGCGGGTATTCATCTCCAGGAAATAGGGGTTGCCAGCGGCGTCGAGCAGGAATTCGACCGTCCCCGCGCCGACATACCCGACCGCTCGCGCCGCCGCGACCGCGGCCGCGCCCATCCGCACCCGTAACTCCGGGCTGACGGCGGGGGAGGGTGCCTCTTCGAGGACCTTCTGGTGTCGCCGCTGGATCGAGCACTCGCGCTCCCCGAGGTGGACGATCTGGCCGTGGGTGTCGGCGAAGACCTGGATCTCGATGTGGCGCGGCGCGACGAGGTATTTTTCGAGGAAGACCCGCGGATCGCCGAACGCCGCGCTCGCCTCGCGCTGGGCGGCGGCCAGTGCGTCCGCAAAGTCGGCGGCGCGCTCCACGACGCGCATCCCGCGCCCGCCACCGCCGGCGGCGGCCTTAATCAGGACCGGGAAGCCGAGCGTCTCGGCCCGGTCTAACAGTTCGGCTGGTTTGCCCACGGCGGCGTAGCCGGGTACGAGCGGCACGCCCGCCTTTGCCATCAGGCGTTTCGCGGCGACCTTATCGCCCATCGCGGCGATCGCGGCGGGCGGCGGGCCGATCCAGACCAGTCCCGCGTCGAGGACGGCCTGGGCGAAGGTGGCGTTTTCGGAGAGGAAACCGTAGCCGGGGTGGATCGCGGTGGCCCCGCTGTCACGTGCGGCGGCGAGGATCGCGGTGGGGTTGAGGTAACTGGCCGACGCGGCGGCGGGGCCGATCGGGTGGGCCTCATCGGCGAGGGTTGTGTGGAGGGCGTCGCGGTCGGCCTCGGAGTAGACGGCGATCGTGCGGAGTCCGGCCTCGCGGCAGGCGGCGATGACGCGCACGGCAATCTCGCCGCGATTGGCGATCAGCACCGCGTCGAACGGGCGGACACGCAGGCCCGACCCTGCCGCGTTCATTCCCGCGTCGGGTTGCTGGCCGCGCCGTTCGGCTCACCGGCGCGCGTGGCGAGGTCTTCGCGCAACGCCTCGACATCCTGGCGCAGGCCGCCGATCTTGCCGCCGACGAAGAGGAAGTAGCCGAAGAACATCAACCAGACGACCGCGAACGCGGCGAAGAGGAAGGTCACATTATCCGGCATCGCGCTAGCGCTCCTTGCGGTTGTACTCGGCGTCATCATCGAGGAACAGGGCTTCCTGACGCAGGCGGCCAACGGTCGTGGACAACTGCTCGACGCGGAAGCGCTGGATCGTCAGGTAGAGGTAGAGGAGGAAGAAGGCGATCATCGCCACGAACATCGCCTGCAACATCGTGGCCGGGAGGGCCGGGCTCTCGCGGACGACGATCGGCGCGGGGTGCAGGGTGCGCCACCAGCGGACCGACTGGTTGATGATCGGGATGTCCAGGCAGCCGATGATCCCGATCACGGCGGCGCTGCGGGCAATCTGCGGGGTGTCGCCGCCGTAGGCGCGGAGCATCAGGTATCCGGCGTAGATGAACCAGAGGATCAGGGTGGAGGTCAGGCGGGCGTCCCACGACCACCACGTCCCCCAGATCGCCTTGCCCCAGATCGAGCCGGAGACGAGCAGGATGCTGTTGATCAGCAGGCCGACCTCCGCCGAGGAGCGCGCGAGTTGGTCGAGCCATTCGCTGCGCTTCCAGAGGAAGCCGATGCTGGCGACGGCGGTGACGATGTAGGCGACGTAGGTGATGACTGCCGAGCCGATGTGGATGTAGAAGATCCGCTGCGCCTGCCCTTGCGTCCGCTCGGTCGGCGCGTAGATCAGCGCCATGTAGAGCATCGCCATGACGGCGATGACCGTCGCAATCCCCAGCCACTTGGCCCACTGGCCGAGCCGGTCCGCCTGCACGCGCGTCCCTTGGTTCGGTACTGCCTGGGTTTGCCGTTGGGTCAGCACGCTCTGTGCCATTATTCTCTCCTGCCAGCGCCGACCACGCGGTCATTTCGCGCGTCCGGTGGGGTGGCTCATCGTATTGTACAGGTATTGTACCGTGCCTTGGGGTGTTGGCACATGGGGCGGGGGATGTGCCACGCGCGGATCGCGAATCTATATCTTTGGTGGGTGGGGGAAGGGCGTTATTAGTGAAGGATATGGAGGTGGCGTTGCCGCAGCTAAGGAGCTTTCAAGGTATCGGCTCCGCGTGCATGAGCAGCGGATACTTCGGTGACAGGAGGTCGTCAGCCTTGATCACGGCTGGTGTGGTTGCCTCTGCCGGTACGAAGATGAGATCGCACCAGAATCCACGCAGATATGCTGCTCGATCTTCTGCCGTCTCCAACGTCGGATCGTGGCCGATGGAGTAATGCAGCGCGTACTCGCCTGCCGGGATCGGGTACGAGGGTGGGCTATCCGGGCGGCCCCAGCCGCACGTCACCTCGATTGCACCGCTTGCCGGGATCGTGAAAGGGACCCTGATTGCGCGAATCGTGTCGGCGCGTAGCGGAGCATTGACGCCCCGCCTGATATGTACCTGGATTGTGCCGTAAGCGTCGGGCGCTCCGAAACTGGCGTTTCCCTCCCTCCAGGCGAACCCCTGGTGGAAATGGCGGTCCGTCCAGTAGAGGCTCTCGCTGCATGTCACGCCCGTGATGCACACCTCGACCCTGCCATAGTCTAGGCCATCGAGGAACTGCGCTATTAACATCGAGTCATCCATTGGCCTCTTCCTGATGTATGGCGTGTGTGGGTCGCCGGATGAATCCGGCGCTAGGTGGCGGCGGCCACAAAGCCTACTGAAGTAGTCTAGGTTCGGCATCGGCGCAGTGCCTGCTATTAAGCGACTGTCAGTATGAGTATTGTCCCCTGTCGTGACCCTGCCTTGATGATATTTTGTATATGTTTTGTATAAGGAGGCTGCTAACGTGATGTGGTAATCCCAGTCCACTTCAGTGGACTTTGTGGCCGCAGCCACCTAGCGCCGGATTCATCCGGCGGCCCACGCCCGATGCCAGTTACAACGCTTGTGTTCGGTCCCCTCACGCATAACCACCCGCTCCCCACACACCAAATTATTGACAGCCTCGCACACCGTCCCTATAGTAGGCGGCGCGCGACCTTGCGCCTGGGAACTTCTCGGGAGGTGTTAAGAAGATGCCATTGACAACGACGCTTCATCCTCTTCTTAACCGCTCACTCGCCAGCGATGGCGACACGAGGAGTTCTGCATGCATTCGTTCCAGGCGCTGCGCCGCTACTGGCGGACGCTGGCCCGCTATCTCCGGCCCCAGTGGCCGCGCATGGTCCTGCTGACCGGGATCCTTTTTGGCACGATCGGGGTGCGGATCGTCGCACCGCTGGTTGCGAGTCGTTTCATCGATCAGGCCACCTCCGGTGGCACCCTCAACGCGCTGATTTCCCTGGCCCTGCTGACGATCCTCCTGGCCCTGCTCGGGCAAGGGATGGTCGTCGCCGAAACCTACATCGCCGAGCATGTGAGTTGGACCGCCACGAACGCCTTGCGCGTCGATCTGGTGGGCCATCTGCTGCGCCTCGATGCCAGCTTCCACAACGCCCGCACCGCCGGTGAGCTGATCGAGCGGGTCGATGGCGACGTGGCTGCCCTGGCGCGCTTCTTCTCGCGGTTCGTCATTAATGTACTTGGCAACGGCCTGCTGATCCTCGGGATCGTCGCGCTGCTGCTAGGCGTCGATTGGCGGGTCGGCCTGGGGTTGGGCCTCTTCGTCGCGCTGGCCCTGTTCGCCATGCTGCGGATCCGCGCGGTGGCGACACCGGCCTCGGCTGCGGAGCGGCAGGCCAGCGCCGATTTCTACGGCTTCCTCGGTGAACACCTGGCCGGGCTGGAGGATATTCGGTCGAGCGGGGCGGGTGCATTCGTGCTGCGCCGCTGCGCCGAGGTGATGCGCGTGTGGCTGGCCGCGACGATCAACGCGCAGATGAAGGGGTACGGCCTGATCTCCGCCAGCCAGGGGTTGTTCGCGCTCGGGACGATCGCGGCGTTCGCCATCAGCGCAATCCTCTTCCGGTCCGGCACCCTGACGATCGGCACCGTCTACCTGATCTTCCAGTACACCGCGATCCTGCGCCAGCCCGCCGAACAGCTCCGCAACGAAGTACAAGATCTGCAACAAGCTGATGCCAGCTTGGGCCGGATCGAGGCGCTGCTCGCCACCGTGCCGCGCGTGGTCGATGGACCAGCCGACGCGCTGCCGTCCGGACCGCTGGCGGTGGAACTCGACGGCGTCTCCTTCGCCTACGGTGACGGCCCACCGGTCCTGCGCGAGATCACCGTGCGCCTGGAACCGGGCCGCGTCCTCGGCGTGGTGGGGCGCACCGGCAGCGGCAAGACGACGCTGACACGCCTCCTGCCCCGCTTCTACGATTCATCAGCGGGTGTGGTGCGGCTGGGCGGGGTCGATCTGCGGACGGTCAGCCTCGCGGCGGTGCGGTCGCGGATCGGACTGGTCACGCAGGAGGTCCACCTCTTCGATGCCAGCGTGCGCGACAACCTGACCCTCTTCGACGATAGCGTGCCGGATGACCGGATCGCTGGTGTGCTGGAGACGTTGGGGCTCGGCGATTGGCTGCGGGCGTTGCCGCGCGGGCTGGCTACCCCACTCGGCTCCGGCGATGCCGGGCTTTCGGCGGGGCAGGCCCAGGTGCTGGCCTGCGCGCGGATCTTCCTGCGCGATCCCGACGTGATCATCCTTGATGAGGCGTCGTCGCGCCTCGACCCGGCCACCGAGGGCTTGGTCCACACGGCGCTGGCCCGACTGCTCGCGGGCCGCACGGGAATCATCGTGGCGCACCGGTTGGCGACGATCGACTTCGCCGACGATATCCTGGTGCTGGAAGAAGGGCGGATACGCGAGTACGGGCCGCGAACGGCCCTCGCTGCCGATCCCGGCTCGCGCTTCGCTGGGCTCTTGCAGCTTGCCACGCAGGAGGTGGCGCTGTGAAAGCGATCCCGGTCTGGCGTTATGTGCTGAAGATGGGTCGCTACGCCCCCTGGCTCTACCTCTCCCACGCGCTCCTCTGGAGCCTGATGAATCTGCTGGGGCTGCTACCCGGACTGATCACGCGCTCCTTTTTCGATACCCTTACCGGGGCGGCGCAAGCGCCGACCGGGACGAATGGGCTGCTGGCGCTGCTGGCCCTCATCGCCGTGGGGCAGGCGGTCTTGTGGCTGGTCGCCGGCTTCGTCGAGATCACCCTGCGCTTCACGATGAGCGGGCTGGTGCGCCGCAATCTGCTGCGGCACCTCCTGATGCGGCCCGGTGCCGCCGCGCTGCCGTACTCGATCGGCGAGACGATCAGCCGCTTCCGCGACGACGGCTATCTGGCCGAGGATAGCGTCGATTGGACTGACGAGATCATCAGCAACGGGCTCTTCGCCGCGGTGGCGTTCGCGGTCCTCCTCTCCGTCAATGCCCGCATGGCGCTGATCGTGGTCCTGCCGCTGATCGTCGTGGTGGTGGTAACGCGGTGGGCCAGCGCCGCGCTGATCCGCTTCCGCGAGGCCAGTAGCGAGGCGACCAGTCGGGTGACCGGGGCGATCGGCGACATCCTGACGGCGGTGCAGACGGTGCAGGCCGCCGGGGCCGAGGGGCGCACGCTGGCGCACTTCCGGCGACTCAACGAGCGACGGCGCACGGCGATCCTCGCCGACCGGTTGGCGGAACAGGCGCTGGCCGCGCTGACCTCCAATACGGTGACGATCGGCACGGGCGTGATCATGCTGCTGGCCGCCGGGAGCCTGCGCGATGGCAGTCTGACGGTCGGCGACTTCGTCCTGTTCGTAGCGTACCTCCGCTTCATCGCCGACTTCACCGATGGGCTCGGGCGCTACCTGACCCACTATCAGCAGGCGGGGGTCGCGTTCAGGCGGATGGAGTTCCTGATCGGTGACGCCCCGCCCGCCGCGCTGGTCGCACCGATCCCGTTGTATCTGCGCAGCCCCCTGCCCGACGTGTCCCCGCCGGTGCGCGACGCGGTCGCGCCGCTGGCCCTGCTGGAGGTGCGGGGGCTGACATACCGACACCCACGGTCTGGGCATGGCGTGGCCGGGGTCGATCTCTCCCTGCCGCGTGGCACATTGACGGTGATCACCGGGCGGGTTGGCGCGGGCAAGACGACATTGCTGCGGGCGCTCCTGGGCTTACTGCCGCGCGATGCGGGCGCGATCCGCTGGAACGGGCGGGATGTCGGCGACGCGGCCACCTTCTTTGCGCCGCCCCGCGCGGCCTATACGGCCCAGGTGCCGCGCCTGTTCAGTGAGACGCTGCGGCAGAATATCCTCCTCGGCGCGCCCGATGACCCCGCCGCGCTCGCCGTCGCCGTGCGGGGCGCGGTGCTGGAGGAGGATGTGCGGGCTTTGGAGGCGGGATTAGAGACGCCGATCGGCACGCGCGGCGTCAAGCTCTCCGGCGGGCAGGTGCAACGGACGGCGGCGGCGCGGATGTTCGTGCGCGAGGCCGAGTTGCTGATCATCGATGACCTGTCCAGCGCGCTGGATGTCGAGACGGAACAAGCATTGTGGGCGCGGCTGTTCGCCAACCGGGATGTGACCTGTCTCGCCGTCTCCCACCGCCGTGCCGCGCTGCGCCGGGCCGATCGGATCATCGTGTTGAAGGATGGGCGCGTCGAGGCGGAAGGCACCCTGGCAGCGCTGCTGGAAACGAGCGCGGAGATGCGTGCGTTGTGGAACGATACGCACGATCACCCGGAGTTGGTCTAACGGCTTGCGCGGCGGCGGTTTCTTCGTCGCTGCGCCACGCCCATTCGTTGAGGGGGGCAAGATGAGCGCGCGGGACAATCGGGGCGGCTGGTGGGTTGTCGGGTAGTTCTCACTGCTCGGGTTGGCGCTGATCGCGCCGCGTCGGGGGCCGACCTGGCCGCGCGTCCTGACCTGGCCGGCGCGGGCGCTTGGGGTGGCGGCGATCGGCGGCGGGGGCTTCCTGACGCGCCGCGCCTTCAGCGATCTTGGGGCGAGTCTGACCGCCTTCCCGAAGCCGAAGCCCGACGCCGAACTGGTGCGCGAGGGGATCTATGCCCGGGTGCGCCACCCGATCTACGGCGGACTGATCCTCGTCGCGCTCGGCTGGGCGGCGCTGACGACAAATACCCCTCGCCTCGCCCTGGCCGGGGCGCTGACGGCGTGGCTCAGCGCGAAGGCCCGGCGCGAGGAAACCTGGCTGCTCGAACAGTTCCCCGACTACGCCGCATATCGCAAAGAAGTGCCGGGGCTGTTGCCGCGTCCGTGGTAAGGGGGACGGATCAACGCAGAGACGCGGAGGGGAAGGAGCGTCGCAGAGAAAGGACGAGAGAAAATAATCGGTCTCTCTGCGAACTCTTTCTTGCTCGGCGTCTCTGCGTTAAGTCGTCCCTCCTCTCGTTTTCTCTCCGCTGTCCTCGGGTTTCTGCGGTAAAAACGTTCCCTCGGTCAGTCCGCCGCGACGGTGCCGAGGGCTTTTTCGGCTTTGAACGCGGCGGCTTCTTCGACGAGGCGGGCGAAGAGGCGGGCCTGCTCGGGGTGGACGCCGAACATCTTCTCCGGGTGCCATTGCACGCCGAGGACGAAGCGCTTGCCGACCCCTTCGACCACTTCGACCGTGCCGTCGGTGGCGCGTCCGGTGACGCGCAGGCCGGGCGCGATCTCCTTGAGGGTCTGGTGGTGGGCCGAGTTGGTGCCGACCGTGGTGTCGCCGATGATCTGGGCCGCGATGCTGTCCGGCGCGAGGCTGACCTCGTGGATCGGCTGCTCCCAACTCCCGATCTCCCATGGCTGCCGATGCCCTTCGGGGTCGTGCTCCTCCAGGCTGACATCCTGATAGAGCGAGCCGCCGAGACCGACGTTCAGCACCTGGATACCGCGGCAGATCGCCAGGGTCGGGATGTCGGCCGCCAGCGCCGCTCCGAGCAAGCGGAACTCGAAGTCGTCGCGCAGGTCGCTGATCCCGTAGGTCGTCTCGTGGACCGTGGTGTCGCCATAGCGATCGGGACGGATATCGCCGCCGCCGCTGAAGACGATCCCATCGACGAGCGGGAGCAATTCGGCGAAGCCTGCGTTGCTTGGGGGCAGCAGGATCGGGACACCGCCCGCCGCCTCGACCGCTTCGACATAGCTGACTTCCATCCGGAAAATATCGCCCCGATTCTCGAACGGGGCGATCGACGGCGTGATCCCGATCACGGGTTTCATCGGTGTCCTTTCTACTCGTAGGTGCGTGACGACGGTATCCCGCAAGTATGCCGATGGGGGTGGGGATCGTCAATAAGCGGAGAGGGCGATGGTGCACCGCAGAGCGGGGGCGCGAAGAAGGACGGTTCAACGCAGAGACGCGGAGGAAGAGTGAGCGTCGCAGAGCGGGATAAGAGACGGGGTTTAACCACAGAGCGCATAGAGGGAACGGGAAGAAGGACGGATGAGCGCAGAGACGCGAAGGGGAAGGAGGGCATTGAGAGGAAGCGGGGGACGGGGAACGAGGTTTAACCACAGAGCGCACAGAGGACACAGAGAGGGCACGAGAGAAGGACGATAGGATAATGCTGGGTGCGTGATGGGGGCGTATAGAGAGACGGTGATTGGCGTTGTCTCGGTACTATGGTGGGTGGGGTGCCGCCGTGAGTGTGGGTCGCCGGATGAATCCGGCGACCCACTGGCGGGTAGCTACCCGCCATGATAAGGAGTTAGCCTCCTCTCCTCCCCTGCATCCTTCTCCCTCTCTCCTTCCGTTCGCTGTGCCTCTGCGGTGGATCGTCCCACGTTTCCCTCGGCCTATACCTAGAAAATGGTATAATTGTTCTAAATATGACAGAAGGAAATACAAGGAAAGGCGTTGGCATGAGTGCCCCGATTACCCCGCGTCCGGTACAAAAACTGATCGAAGAGTTCGGGCGGTTGCCCGGTATCGGGCCGAAGACGGCGTCGCGACTGACCTTTCACATGTTGCGGAGCCCGCGCGAGCAGGCGATCGCGCTGGCGGAGGCGATCCTCGACGTGAAGGATCGGGTCATCCTCTGCTCCGTCTGCTTCAACACGACCGAGAGCGACCCGTGCGGGATCTGCGCGAGCCACGATCGCGATCGCGAGCAGATCTGCGTCGTGCAAGAACCGCTGGACATCCTGGCGCTGGAGCGCACCGGCGAATATCGCGGCCTCTACCATGTGCTGCACGGCGCGATCTCGCCGCTCGATGGGATCGGGCCGGATAAGCTGCGGATTAAGGAACTGGTGGCGCGTGTGGAGAAGCGCGGCGATGAGACACCGGTCGCCGAAGTGATCCTGGCGATGAACAACGATATCCCCGGCAGCGCCACCTCGATCTTCATCTTCAACCAACTGACGAAGACTGGGGTCCGGGTGACGCGGCTCGCCAGCGGATTGCCGGTCGGTGGGGACCTGGAATATGCCGATGAGGTGACGCTGGGTCGGGCGCTCTCCGGTCGGCGCGAGCTGTAGAAGGCCGTGCCGAGAGGCGGCTGAAAATTGCTCACA
Source organism: Thermomicrobiales bacterium (assembly GCA_036563365.1). Taxonomy (GTDB): domain Bacteria; phylum Chloroflexota; class Chloroflexia; order Thermomicrobiales; family CADCWN01; genus CADCWN01. Next base: position 832 of record DATCMP010000169.1, on the reverse strand, counting down.
TTTCGGCCTTTGCACGGTTGTAGACCGTTGTGTATACTTCTCGTCCGGTACTGGAGAGGGGCATGGGGCGAGAGTCCGAAGCCTCCGGTTCACACGGACAAGGCGAAAACGAAAATCGCCTGAACCCTTGACAAGGGTCTGTGAGAACTGATACTATGTACTTCGCCCCCGAGAGCGGGGCGGTTTCGCCGGAAGCACAAAGCTGAGGGCAAACACTTACAACGGAGATATGCAGTGTCGGGCTAACGGCAGCACAACGGGAAAACCGTGAAGCAACCGTAGTCTTCGCCGCCGAAATACTGGCGGCGTCATTGTGTCTCAGCTGTAATCGGGTACGTTGACAGGTGAAGCGTGGTGCGTGCAGCGCTGGTCCCTTCGGGGGTTGGCGTGGTGCATGCAGAGAAGCACGAACACGGAGCATCGAGCGGCTTGCGGGCCTTAGCTCGGCGAACACCTCCGATTGTTCGATAAACACAAACAAGCAGGCGACATCTTCGGGTGTCGTGGGCGTCGCGCGGTGGCGGAAGTTGCCGTGGCGATGTTTTGTCAGCGAGTTTGATCCTGGCTCAGGAACAACGCTGGCGGCGTGCCTAACGCATGCAAGTCGGGCGGGGCCATCTTTCGGGGTGGTTCAGCGGCGGACGGGTGAGTAGCGCGTGACCGACCTGCCCGCGAGGGGGGGCCAACCCCGGGAACCCGGGGCTGTTACCGCATGCGTCCGGTCGCCGGTGGGGTGATCGGGGAAAGCCCTTTCGGGGGCGCTCGCGGAGGGGGTTGCGTCCGATTAGCTAGTCGGCGGGGTGACGGCCCACCGAGGCGACGATCGGTCGCT
>DATCMP010000166.1:0-8316 GCA_036563365.1 Thermomicrobiales bacterium | reverse complement strand
GAGAACGGTCGGCACTGATCGAGACTTATGCGTTAGCAGCGAACCCTCTCACGACTCACGACTCACGACTCACGACCTCAAATATTTCTCGAACCACTCGGCAGTCGCCTTCAGCGCCGTCAGCGCGTTGGCGGTCTTGGTGAAGCCGTGGCCCTCATCCTCGAAGACCATATATTCGACGGTCCGATCGAGGGCGCGCAGGCGCTCGACCATCTGATCCGACTCCGGCTTGACCACGCGCGGGTCGTTCGCCCCCTGGATGACGAGCAGCGGCGCGCGAATAGCTTCGACGTAGGTGATCGGGCTGCGCTCCGCCAGCATTGCCGCGTCCTCATCGGGATCGCCGACCCAGGCTTTCATCATCCGCTTCCAGGCTGGAGGGACCGCGCGCACGAACGTCTGCAAATTCGACGGCCCGACGATATCGACCGCCGCCGCCCAATACTCCGGCAGCCGCGCGACGCAGGAGAGGGTCGCGAAGCCGCCGAACGAGCCGCCGAAGACGCCGAGACGCTGCGGATCGGCCCAATCAAGCCCGCGCATGTAGACGGCAGCGCTTTCGAGGTCGCGCAACTCCGCGCCGCCCCAGTCGCGATGGATCAGCTTCTGATAGGTCTTGCCGTAGCCGGTCGAGCCACAGATATTCGTCGCCAGCACGCCGATCCCCCGATTGAGGAGGTACTGGTAGAGGCCGTTGTAGGCGTAGCCGGGGCGCTCCTGCGCCTCCGGGCCACCGTGGATCGAGAGGACGACCGGCACGCGCCCGCCCGCCGGGATGTCGTGCGGGCGGTAGAGGAACGCCGGGATCTGCCGCCCATCGGCGCTCGTGAAGGCGATCGTCTCCGGCTCGACCATCGCCGCTTCCGGCACCCCGCCCAGAAAGCTTTGCGTCAGCGCGGTCGCCTCGCCCGACGCGATGTCGAGGAGGTAGATCGTCGCCGGGCGCACCGGGCGGGTCAGCGAGAGGGCCAGCATCGGCGCGGTCGGGCTGAAGGTGATCGTGCCGATCACGCCGCGCGGCAGCGCTGGGAACTCTTGCGGCGCGACCCCGGCACCCGCAGCGAGATCGCGCACCCACAGGCGCGACCAGCCGCCCTCGTTGACGACCCAGGCGAGCCAGCGCCCATCGCGCGTGAGCGCAACATCCTGCACATCCCATTCCGGCGTCTCGATCCACGCGATCGCGCCGGTGGCGAGGGTGTAGAACGCGAGGCCCAGGAACTCGCGCCCCTGATCGCTGAGCAGGTAAAAGCCGCGCCCATCCGGGCTCCACGGGCCGGGCGAGAACTGCACCTCATCGTCGTGGGGCGTCAGATGCCGCCGCTCGCCCGAGGCGACATCGAGCAGGTAAAGGTCGTTATCGGTGTTGCTGATCGCCTTCGCCACGAGGAGCGATCGGCCATCCGGCGACCAGGAGACCGGATGGTAATACTCGCCATCGGCCAGCAGCGGTCGGCCCTCCGCCGAGGTGAGGTCGCGCACGAAAACATCGAAGTCGCCGCGCTCGCGCTCGTTCGAGGCGTAGGCGATCTGCGTGCCGTCGGGGCTGAACGGCTCCGCGCCGAGTTCGTGGCGCACCTCCGGCTGATCGGTCAGCGGGTAGAGCCAGCCCTCGCCCGCCGGGATCTCGTACAGCTGAAAGTTCTCCGTGCCGTGCCGGTCAGCGGCGGTCAGGAGCCGCGCGCCATCCGGGCTCCAGATCGCCCGCCGCGCCGCATCATCCGAGAGCGCCGTCAACTGGACCGGCATCAACGGGTGCCCGCCCGGTCCCGTAGCCACCGGCTGCCGCCAGACGTTGAACTGCCCGGAGGTGTTCGTCGTATACGCCAACGAGGCCCCATCCGGGCTGAAACTCAGCTCGCCGTAATTCCGCGCCGCCGCGAACTGCTCGAATGTGTAGCGCATGGGCCGCCCTCCGGGGCTAGTCGTGAGTCGTGAGTCGTGAGTCGTGAGAAGGTTTGCGGCTGTCGGGGAAGTTCCTATCAGCACCATCCTCTCTCACGACTCACGACTCACGACTCACGACTCGTTCAGTGCCGCCACCCCCGGCAACTCGCGGCCTTCGAGGAATTCGAGGGACGCGCCGCCGCCGGTGGAGACGTGGGAGATGCGGTCGGCGAGGTCGGCGCCTTCGATCGCCGCGACCGAATCGCCGCCGCCGACGATCGTGAACGCGCCGGAATCGGCGACCGCTTCGGCGATGGCGCGCGTCCCCAACGCGAACGGCGCGATCTCGAAGACGCCCATCGGGCCGTTCCAGACGATCGTCCGCGCGCCCGCGATCAGGGTCGTGTAATGCGCGACCGTCTCCGGGCCGATGTCGAAGATCGCCTGATCAGCGGGCACGTCGGCGACCCCGACCGTCTGGATCGGGGCGTCGGCCTTCATCTCCGGAGCGATAGTCACATCGAGCGGCAACGCCAGCGTGACGTGGCGCTCCCGCGCCCGCTCCAGCAGTTCGCGCGCCAGCGCGGCCTTGTCCGGCTCATTCAGCGACTTGCCGATCGGATGCCCCTGCGCGGCGAGGAAGGTGTTCGCCATCCCGCCGCCGATGATCAGCGCATCGACCTTGCCGAGCAGGTTCTCGATCACGCCGATCTTATCCGAGACCTTGGCCCCGCCGAGAATCGTCACGAATGGCCGCTCCGGTTCGCCGAGCGCCCGCCCGAGTGCGTCGAGTTCGCGTTCCATCAGCAGCCCCGCGACAGCGGGCAACAGGTGCGCGATCCCCTCGGTCGAGGCGTGGGCGCGGTGGGCCGTGCCGAACGCATCGTTGACGTAGAGATCGCCGAGGGCGGCGAGTTGGCGGGCGAAGGCGGGGTCGTTCGCCTCTTCCTCCGGGTGGAAGCGCAGGTTTTCCAGCAGGAGCACATCGCCGGGGCCGAGCGCCCGCGCCGCTGCCTCGACCGCCGGGCCGACACAATCCGGTTGCAGCGGCACCGCGACGCCGAGCAGTTCCCCGAGCCGCGCGGCAACCGGCGCGAGGGAGTATTTTGCGTCACGCTTGCCCTTCGGTCGGCCCAGGTGCGACATCAACACGACCGCCGCGCCCGCCTCGCGCAGCGCCTGAATCGTCGGCACCGCCGCGCGGATCCGCGTATCGTCGGTGATCCGCGCCCCTTCGAGCGGCACGTTGAAATCAACGCGCACGATCGCGCGTTTACCCGCCCAATCGATGTCCCGGATCGTCTGCTTCGCCATCACCACCTCCCACAACGAGCGTGCAAAGAGACGAAACCAGCCTGAATTGTTCCGCTCTGCCGCGACGACGAACCAACGGGGATAGCTGACGTTCAGCCCGCGTCGGGCATACTGCGCCCATCGAAAGGCGGAGCCTTGCGACCCATCAACCCGACCAGTTCTTCCACCGCCGACGCGCTGAGCGCCGCCAGTTCGGGGAACCGCGCCGCGTCGGGCGGGTCGCCGCCGACGCTGTAGCGCCCATCGGCGAAGAGTTGCACATCGAGGCCGAGATCGGTGACGCGAATCTCATCGCCCTGCGGATTCGCCGGGGTGTGGACCGGGCAATACCAGTACGAAAAACGCCGCGCGCGCGTCGTCACCAGGATGCTGTAGGGGCGAGTCCGCCAGAGATGCAGATCCCCCGCCGCAGGCCAGACCCACGGCTCCGGCCCGCTGACCGGCTCGCCCTCGCGCACGCGCAGGATCAGCTCATCGCCCGCGTCGGTCAACGCCTCGGCGGTGAACGACCAGCGTTCCTCCCCCTCCGGCGCAATCCCGCGCACGGTGACGATCTGCCCGCGCGTCAAGGTCATGGTGTTCGTCACGTCGCCTCGTAGCAAACGCTGTAGCCCTCGCCCCCGCCGCCCCCGAGCGGCCCCCCCTCTCCCCATCCGAGGAGAGGGGGAAGCACCGTTATGAAGCAGAGGCATTCCCCGACCCTCCCTCTTCAGGGGAGGGTCGCCGCCGCAGCGGCGGGGAGGGGTCCGGCCCCTTTAGTCGTTGAACCCGCGCTCGCCCATGAACGCCACCAGATCGGCGACGCGGCAGGAGTAGCCCCACTCGTTGTCGTACCAGGAGATGACCTTGATCAGGTCGCCGCCGATGACCATCGTGGAGAGGCCATCGACGATCGAGGAGCGGGAGTCCTCGCGGAAGTCGCTCGACACCAGCGGCTCGTCGGTGTAGCCCAAAATCCCCTCCAGGTCGCCCTCGGCCTGCGCCTTGAAGACCGCGTTGATCTCCTCGGCGGTCGTCTGCTTCTCGACCTGGGCCACAAAGTCGATGATCGAGACGGTCGGGGTCGGCACGCGCAGCGCGAAGCCGTCGAACTTGCCCTTCAGCTCGGGGATGACTAGCGACACCGCCTTCGCCGCGCCCGTCGTCGTCGGGATGATATTCATCGCCGCCGCCCGCGCGCGTCGCAGATCCTTGTGCGGCCCATCGACGAGCGACTGGTCGCCGGTGTAGGAGTGGACCGTCGTCACCAGCCCCTTCACCACGCCGAACTTCTCCAGGACGATCTTCGCGACCGGCGCGAGGCAGTTGGTCGTGCAGGAGGCGTTGGAGATGATGTGGTGCCGCGCCGGGTCGTACTTGTCCTCGTTGACGCCGATGCAGATCGTGATGTCCTCGCCCTTCGCCGGGGCGGAGATGATCACCTTCTTGGCCCCGCCGGTGATGTGCGCCTTCGCCTTGTCGGCGTCGGTGAAGAAGCCGGTCGACTCCACGACGATATCGACGCCGAGGTCGCCCCACGGCAGCTTCGCCGGATCGCGCTCGGCCAGCACCCGCAGCTCCTCGCCATCGAGGCTGATCCCGTTGGCGCTGCGCTCGATCTCGACCAGATCGCCGTACCGCCCGTAGACCGAGTCGTATTTCAGCAGATGGGCCATCGTGTCGACATCGCCGAGGTCGTTGACGGCGACGATCTCCACCTCATCGCCGTACTCGCCGTAGAGCGCCTTAAAAACGTTGCGCCCGATCCGTCCGAAACCGTTGATACCGACGCGAATCGCCATTCTGTTCCGCTCCCTTCCTGTCACCGCTCGCTGCTGACCGTTATGCCGACCCGGCCACAGGGTCGTACCGCACGCCGCGTGCCGGAACCGCCCGCCGTGGGCGACCATTTCCACGCTCAGGGTAGCATATCCGCCGCCCGATCGCGCGGCGCGCGACAACATCCGCGCGATCCGGCCCGTTGCCCATCCTCGCGGCGGCTCGCTGTCGCCCGTCGAGCCGCGAAGCGCGCGCGCCCCCGCGGCCTTACCCTCGACGCACACCGCCAACGGCGCACAGGGGGTACGCTTCAGCGCACCGACCCTGCCTCGCTGAGAATCCCTTTCCTCTAATCTTTCGATAGAGGTATTGACAACGACGTTTATATGTATTAGGATATCGGCGTAGTCTTCTTGGGGGTTGACCCCGGAGACGTCGGTCGATTGGTAACGGTCCACTGATGTTTTGAGGAGGTTACACCATGTCCACGCAGCGCACCTGGGACCCATTCGCCGATATGCTGAGCCTGCGCGAAGCGATGAGCCAGCTTGTCGAGGGCAGCTATATCCGGCCAGGCACGGTCCTCCCCGGCACACAAGCCGGGTATTCGTTCCCGATCAACGTCCACGGCACGGCTGATGAGCTGAAGGTCGAGGCGCTCCTGCCCGGCATCAGCGAGGAAGATCTGAGCCTCGACATCGATCGCGGCGTCCTGTCGATCACCGCGAAACGCCATGGCCCCGAGACGAAGACCGGCGAGCAGTGGCACCTGCGGGAGTTCAACCCCGGCCAGTTCTCGCGCTCCCTCTCGCTCCCCTTCCCGGTCGAGATCGAGCGGGTCACCGCCACCTTCACCAATGGGGTGCTGAGTATGACGCTCCCGAAGGCCGAGGCGGCGAAGCCCCGCCGCATCCAGATCGGCACACGCCAGCACACGGAGCAGCTGTCCGCGAAGAACGAGCAATAATCCGCGCAGCAGCTCCACGCCCCAACGCAGGCCCCCGCCTCACAGTGAGGCGGGGGCCTGCGTCATTTGCCTCGGATCACGATCGGGGCGGTGGCACGATGGCACAGCCGCATTGACACCACACCGCCACCGCCCGCACAATAGGCGCGCACTACCGGGCAGATCGCGCACAATCGAGACGGATAGAGAAGCGAGCGGCGATGGCTGACGCGGCAATGGCACGCCCTGAACTTGGGGGTGACGCGGGACACGATGAACTCGAAGCGACCGTCGGGTGGTTGGCGCGGATCGGCAGTTGCCGCGATGCCAGCCTCGCGCCCGGCGGCGATCGACTCGCGTTCGTCGCCGACCTCACCGGCACCCCGCAAGTCTGGACGATCCCCGTCGCCGGCGGCTTCCCCACGCTCGTCACGGCGCTCGATGAGCAGGTGAACAGCGTCGTATGGTCCCCGACCGGCGACTGGCTCGCCTTCAGCGCCGCGCCCGGTGGCGGGATGAACGAGCAGATCTACGTCGTCCGGCCCGATGGCACCGCCCTGCGCCGCCTCACCGGCGGCGGCGGCGCAACCAACACCCTCGCCGGGTGGACCCGCGACGGCACCGCGCTCCGCATCAGTTCCAACCGGCGCGATGGCGCGGCGCTCGACCCCTATCTCCTCGATCCCCATACCGGCGCGTGGCGGCTCCTCCGCGCGGCGGCCGGGCGCTCGGCGCTGCTCGATCTCAGCCGCGACGGTCGGCTGGCGATCGAGTCGCGCCTGCTCAGTCGCGGCGACAACGACCTCTATCTCCTCGACCTCCAGGCCGATACCGCGACGCTGCTGACGCCGCACAGCGGCCCCGGCACCTTCGCCAACGCCCGCTTCACCGCCGACGCGCGGGCCATCTACCTGATCGCCAACGGCGACCGCGATCTCCTCGCCTTCGCCACGATCACCCTCGATGACGCCGGGCAGCCCGGCCCGCTCACGTTCCTCGCCGAGCGTGCGGATGCGGAACTCGATGAACTGGCCCTCAGCGAGGATGGCCGCACCGTCGCGCTCCTCTGGAACGCCGCCGGGCGCAGCGAACTCGCCTTCTACGACACCGCCAGCGGCACCGTCACGGTCGGACCCGCGCTGCCGGGCGAGGTCGTGCGCGGGCTGCAGTTCACGGGCGACGGGCGCGACCTCGCCCTCACCGTCAGCGGCGCGACCGCCCCGCAGGATATCTGGCTCCTCGATCGCCTGGGCGGCGCGCTCCGTCAAATCACCAGTAGCCCGCACCCCGGCACCGATCTGGGCACCCTCGTCCGGCCCGAGTTGGCCCGCTTCCCCGCGCACGACGGCCTGGAGTTGAGCGGCTGGCTCTACCGCCCCCACGGAGCGACCGCGCCCGGCCCGCTGGTCCTCGACTTCCACGGCGGTCCGGAGGGGCAGGCACGCCCGATCTTCAACGCGACCTATCAGGCGCTGCTGGCGCGCGGGATCGCCGTCTTCGCCCCCAACGTGCGCGGCTCATCCGGCTTCGGCAAGCGGTTCGTCAACCTCGACAACGGCGCGCTGCGCCACGACGCGGTCCGGGATATCCTCGCCTGCGTGGACTATGTCATCGGGGCCGGTGCCGCTGACCCGGCGCGGGTCGGGATCATGGGCGGCTCCTACGGCGGCTACATGACGATGGCGGGGCTGGCCGATTACCCCGACCGTTTCGCCGCCGGGGCGAACCTCTACGGCGTCGTCAACTTCGCGACCTTCTTCGCGCACACCGAGCCGTGGATGGCGGCGATCTCGAAGGTCGAGTACGGCGACCCCGATACCCAGGCCGACCTGCTGCACGAACTCTCCCCGATCCACCGCCTCGGCAACGTCACCGCCCCGACCCTCGTCCTCCACGGCGCGAACGACACCAACGTGCCGGTCGTGGAGGCCGAACAGGTGGTGGAAGGGCTGCGCGGACGCGGCATCCCGGTCGAATATATCCTCTTCCCGGACGAGGGGCACGGCTTCCGCAACACCGCCAACCGGATCTTCGCCACCGCCGCGATCGTGCGCTGGTTCGAGGCGTATTTGTAGGGGATGCTGCCCCGAGTGGGGGTTGATTGCGGGGATGATGGCGGTCTGGGTACGCCGGGGTCGCCGGTTAAAACCGGCGCTAGGTGGCTGCGGCCACTCATCCCCTGACCCGGCAGGGGACCACGGCCTACTGAAGTAGGCTAGGTTCGGCACGAGCACGAAGTCTGTCAATAGAGGCACCGCCTCGCAACAATCCTAGTGGGTCGGTTGACATGGGCGTGGCCATTCCTAGCTGACGGTGCGATACTGCGCACTTCGACCGGAGTTGCGAGTCGTGACGAGGTGTGCTGTGTCCCGCCGCCAGAAAGACCCGTTGCGTGCGCTCACCGCGGAAGA
>DATCMP010000162.1:0-3151 GCA_036563365.1 Thermomicrobiales bacterium | reverse complement strand
ACGACTCATCGAGCATCTCGACGAGGTGGCGTACCTTGATCCCCTCGGCCCCTTCGCGTTGCAGGCCGGTGGCGAGCTGGATCATGCAGCCGGGGTTGGCCGAGATGATGATCTCGGGCTGCGTCGCCAGCGCATTCGTCGCTTTGCGTTTCATCAGTCGCCCGGACATCTCCGGCTGGGTGATGTTATAGATACCGGCACTGCCGCAGCAGAGGCTCGATTCTTTCATCTCCACCAGCTGCACGCCGGGGATCGCCTTCAGGAGATCGCGCGGCTGCTGGGTGATCCGCTGCGCGTGCGCGAGGTGGCAGGCATCCTGATAGGTGACGCGCGCCTTGATCTCGCCCAACTCGCCGACGAGGCCCAGCTTCGCCAGGTACTCGCTGATATCTTGCACCTTCGCCGAGAAGGCGGCGGCGCGGGCCGCCCACTCCGGCTCGTCGTGCAGGACGTGGCCGTATTCCTTGAGATTGGAGCCGCACCCCGCCGCATTGATGATGATCGCGTCCACGTCGAGCGCCTCGAACGCCTCGATATTGCGCTTCATCAACGTCCGACCGGAGTCGAGATCGCCGGCGTGGACGTTCAACGCCCCGCAGCAGCCCTGATCGGCGGGCACGACCACCTCGCAGCCGTTGCGGGCGAGGACGCGCGCGGTGGCGCGGTTGACCCGCGCGAAGGCGGTGCCCATGATGCAGCCGCCGAAGAGGGCGACGCGCGCCCGCTGCGGCCCGATCGCCTCATACGATTGGCCCTCCGGGACGAAGAACCGCCCGGACATTTTGGGCAGGAATCCCTCCATCTCGTCCAGGCCGAACGGCTTGAGGACGCCGCTGCTGCGGACCAGCCACTGCGCGCCGCTCTTTTGGTAGACCTTGAAGACGGTCGACATCGCCCGGAAGAGGCGCAGATCGCCGAAGAGCCCCTTGAAGGTCAGCGCGCGGACGGCGCGTTGCCAGAGCGGGCGACTTAACTGGCGCTCGATCTGCGTACGCGCCGGTTCGACCAGCTTGCCGTACTGCACGCCCGAGGGGCAGACCGCCTCGCAGGCGCGGCAGTCGAGGCATTCGTACATCTGGTGAACGAAGCCGTCGGCCATGATGTCGAGGCGGCCTTCGCTGACCGCCTTCATCAGATAGATCCGCCCGCGCGGCGAGGAGGTTTCTTTGCGCGTCTCGACATAGGTCGGGCAGGAGGTGAGGCAGAAGCCGCAACGCACGCAGGCGTCGATCAGCTCGTTCTCCGGCTTGTCGCGCCCCTCGAAGCCCCGTTTCGGTACCCGCAGATCGCGAAGATCCAATGCTTGCGTCGCCACGGCGTCGCCTCTTACTTGTCTAAAGCCCCAAGCGCGGTCCCCCCGCGCCTCGCTCGGCGGGTGGTCCGACCACCGCGCCGCTCCCCATCCTGAGTATAGCAGCAGGCGTCCGGGCTTGCCTGATAGCCCTCTCCTGATAGCCCTCTACCACGCCGCATGCTGGAAATGACGGAACAGATCATGCTGTCACGTATAGGACCGACATGAGCAGCCCGATGTGTTATGGTGCTTACCGGCGTTGATCGTTGGCGTATGACGGATGAGGGGCGGGGATGGCTGACGCGGTCCATTGGTCGGCGTGCGAGGATAGCCTGCGGGGGTTGGTTGCCGGGCAGCACTTCGGTGTCCTCAGCGATTTCGACGGGACGCTGAGCCACTTTGCCGAGCGTCCGGATGCGGCGGTGATGACGCCCGGGAATATCGTGGCGCTCGATCGGCTCGCCGCCGAGGGCGTGTTCGTGGCGCTGCTCTCGGGGCGTTCGGCCGGCGATCTGCGGACCCGTTTCCCTCGCCCGTATGCCACCTATTTCGGGAATCATGGCCTCGATTATTGGGATGGCACAGCGGTTACGATCGTGGAGGAGGCGCGTCCCTGGCAGGTGGCGTTGGAAACGCTGCTCGCCGAGGTCGGGCCATTCGGCGATCCGCATATCCTGATCGAGAACAAGGGGGTGACGGCCACGATCCATTACCGTGCCGCCGCCGATCCGCTCGCGGCATCGGCGGAGATCGCGGCCCGCGTGGCCCCGCTCTGCGAACGCTTCGGCTTGCAACTGAACCGGGGCAGTCAGGTCTGGGAGATCAAGCCCCCGCTAGCCCTGAACAAAGGGACGGCCCTCGCGACGGTCATCGGCCAATTCGGGCTCGATAGCGTCATCTTCCTCGGTGACGACACGACCGATTTGCTGGCGATGGCCGAGTTGCGTCGCCTGCGCGCTTTGGACGCCGGGGGTGTCGCGCCCCTGCGCGGTCTTTCGGTCGGGGTGATCCACGGCATGGGCAGTCCGAAAGAGTTACACGACTTTTGCGACATCACCGCCAACGGTCCCGACGATGTGGCCCGGTTACTGATCTGGCTCGCCGAGCAGCGCGCGACGATGCCCGTCGTCGGCCGATAACGAAGGAGGAAGAACGCTTGAATCCCGCCCAGCAGCCCAAGATCGTGATCGTTTCGAACCGCGGGCCGTTCTCATTCGCGGTCAAAGATGGCGAGACGGTCGCCACGCGCGGCGATGGTGGGCTCGTCACAGCGATCACCAGCGTGGCGCGACAGTACGATGTTCTCTGGATCTCCTGCGCCCTGGGGAAGGGCGATACCCAATGGCTGCACAGCGTCGGGAATGAGACCCAGACGCTCGAAGATATGCAGATCCGCCTCACCGCGCCCGATCAGCAGCAGTATCGCAGCTATTACAACGTGATCAGCAACCCGCTCCTCTGGTTCGTGCAGCATCAGTTGCAGGATGCCCCGCGCTTCCCGATCATCGATCGCGGGACCTGGCAGGCGTGGTCGATCGGCTATGCCGGGGTGAACCGTCAGCTGGCGCAGACGGTCGCGGCGAGCCTCGAAGGGATCGAGGGGCCGATCGTCGTGATGGTGCAGGATTATCAGCTCTATCTGGTGCCGCAATTCCTGCGCGAACTCTTGGGCGACCGGGTCTACATCCACTTCTTCGTGCATATCCCCTGGCCCGGTCCGGATGGCTGGCTGATCCTGCCGCCGAAGATGCGCCACGAACTCCTGCGCGGCCTGTTGCAGGCCGACCGGATCGGTTTCCAGACCGAGCGCGACACCCGCCGTTTCCTCCAGACCTGCGTATCGAATCTGCCGGAAGT
>DATCMP010000155.1:0-3888 GCA_036563365.1 Thermomicrobiales bacterium | reverse complement strand
ATCGGGTAACCGAACCGATCGAGGCCACCATTCTGCTCCCAATACTGGCGGAACGCGCCGCTGATCGCGTGCCCCGTCTGCGGGAAGTAGAAGGAGCCTGCGGGCTGCGCCGCCGACTCCGGCGCGGTTGGCAGCGCGGCGGGATTGGCGAAGCTCTGGAAGGCGGCGAAGGCGGTCTTGCGCGGAACCGGAGGCTGCCCGTAGGCACCGCGCGCATCGATCGGGAGTCGCACCAGACCATAGTTCGCCCAGCCGTTCGGCAACGGGAAATCTTCGTACTTGAACCAGAAAACGTTGGCGATGAAGCCGCGGGTCTCGCTCAGCAACAGCGGGAAGAGATCGCGGATGAGTTGCGCCTGCGCTTCCTCATCTTTGGTCGGGGTCGCGGCCAGGAACTCCGGACGCACGGCGGGGGGCGCACCGATCAGGCCGATCTCGGTCAACCAGAGTTTATTGCTCTCATCCCCTGACGCGACCATGACGCCGCGCAATTGCCAGAAGTGATCGACGATCCTGCGGGCATCGCCGACGTAATACGCATGGCTTGCCACGCCATCGAACGGGAAGCGCCCGTTCGCCTGCCGGTACTCCTGGATACGCTTGCTATGGTACAGGACATAGAGGTAATCGTAATCGGCCGAGCCATTCGGTCGGAAACCGTAGAGCAACCCCCCGACGATCAGCTGCACCTTGGGGTGCGCGGGCTTGATCGCGGCGTAGACATCGGACAACAGCGCCCCATAGATTTCGGGGTTGAACTCGACTTGTGTGCCGCCGCTCTCGACATAGAGGATCTCGCTGATATTCGCCTCGTTCAGGACCTCGTAGGCCGACACGCTATCGCCGTAATGGTCGGCGACCTCCTTGGCCCGCGTGGCGAAGAGGCGGCTGTAGTTGTTCGTGCCATCGGGGCGATCGGCGGGATCATTGATCCGCGAGAAGGACGCGGAGGGATCGACAGCGCTGTGATCGAGCAAAGCCGACCCGAGCAGCAAGAGCACCTTCAGGCCGTACTTCGGCGCGCACTCCTTAATGAACCAGTCCCACTTCCGATAATCGATATAGCCTGGGCCGGCCGGCGCGTTCGCGTCGTGATCGGCGCGCATCTCGATCCGCACCCAGCCCGCCCCGGCGTAGGCGAGATCGCGCGCCATCCCTTCGAGGGCGGTCCGGTTTACGTCATTCGGGTGTCCTTGGGGATCGGTGCCCCACTCGAACCAGGGGTCCCGCCCGACGATCCCGTAAAAGTCGGCATCGGCACCGCGCGCTATCGCGGGGATGGTCGGGGCCTCGGCCACGGCGGCCCGGATCGGGGTCGAACGCGGGATCAGCGGGATGAGTACGATCAGGCAAAGCAGGGGGAGTGCGCGCCGTAAGGAATAACGCCGGGATCCGACAACCATCGATTCGCCTCGCCTATTCACACAACCCGAGCCGGCCACAGCCAGACCGCCACCTTAACCTTTTCCTGCGAGGAAAATGTCGTCAGCCTCTATCGTCAGCCTCTATCGTCAGCCTCTAGGGGATGCAACAGCCATCATACAAACGTCCCACGCGCCCGAAAGTTGCGCGCTTCCGCCGCAGCTGGCGTCACCCTCGTCCTCGTGAGCCACGGCGCTGTACTTACAATACGTATCAGTGTAAACAGTTCCTCATGATCGAGGCCAGCCTTCATCTTGCGCCCGGACGAAAGTCCTATTCCGTTAAGAACTCTGCCAGCCTTCCGGGGCATAGCGAATCGCTCAAGCGCTTGCTACAGTAGAGAGGGGAAAGCTCGCGGCAGCGTCGCCAACGGGAGGAGCGGAGGGCTTGGCTGAAAACAGAGAAGCTACGGTCAAGCCACTGGATGATTTCGCCATACTCGGCCCCGCCGCAACGCCGCATATATTACCACTCGCCGTCCTCTTGCCGATCATGGACGCGATCGAGGCGCGCGAGCGTTACCCCCGTAGTCGCGTGCGGAACATCGCGATGTACGCCGTCTCGCTCGCCCGCGCGCTCGGCTGTCCGCCGGAATTGATCGAGGAGATCCGCCTGGGGGCGTTGCTCTGCAACCTCGGGATGCTCCGCGTACCCGAGACGATCCTCGATAAGACGTCGCCCCTGACCCCGGACGAGCAAGCGCGGATTCGACATCACCCCGTCTACGGCGCAGAACTCCTGGCCGATATTCCGGAGTTGGCGAGGGTCACGGCGATCGTGCGTCACCACCACGAAGACTGGAGCGGCAACGGCTACCCGCTCGGTATCCACGGCGACCAGATCCCGCTCGGGGCGCGGATCGTCCGCATCTGCGAAACGTATGACGCCCTGACGTGTGAGCGCCCCTACCGCCCCGCGTACCCGCTCGGCGAGGCGTTGAAGACGATCGCAGCCGGGACGAACCGCCAATTCGATCCGCGAATCGTCCATGCCTTTAAGCAGATGATGCAGCAGCAGCCCCAGCGCGATGAAGTCCTCGATCGCTGGGACAGTGTGCAAACAACGATGAAAGCCTGGCGCGTCGTTGCGGCCACCACCACCAGCCTACGCCGCTGATTCCGTACGACACCGCGGCGGCGTGTAGGTCGTAGGCCGAGGGGCTCATGGCGACGGCGGGCGCGGGAAGCCACGCGAGCCCTACGCCCGGCGGGACTCCCACCATACTTGCCCGGCGACCCGCCCCCTGATCGTCTTATACCGGCTCCGGGTGAAAACCTGGAATGTTGGGCGGCGAGGAGATGTCGCCGATGCGCGCATTCGCGCATCGGCAGAGCCTGGCAGGTGGAGGAGTCGGAGCGGCGCTTCCGGGTGGCGCCTAGCCCCGCCGTAGCCCGACGGGGCTAGGCGCTGCAGCTGCGGAGGAGGCACGATGTGCAGCGGCAGGCCCGCGTCTGGCAGATGATCACGCAGACCAAACTCGCCTGAGCGACCGCCCGAGGTGCCAAAGATAGTGCCTGAGGTCCGGCGCAGCGCCGGGCCTTTTCGTTGCCGGTTACCGGTGCGGCCCATGAGGGGCGAGTATAATCTGGCGCGGCAAGCACTTCGGAGCGCGAGCGGGAATGAGCCCACGAGGCGACAATGCACAATCTCGAACTGAAAGTACGCTGCACCGACGAGGCGCACCTCGACCGATTGATCACCACGGCGCGTGCCGCCGGCGCGATCTATACCCGTACGCTGATGCAGCGCGATACCTACTTTGCCGCCCCCCGTGGCCGCCTGAAGCTGCGCGAGTGGCACCAGCCTGCCCCGCCCGGTGATACGGCGGTGGCGGCGACCGACGCCGAGGCGGGGATAAGCGGCGCGACGCTGATCGCCTACGCCCGCCCCGACGATGCCGGTTCACGGCTCAGCGATTATCTCCTCAGCGCCGTGTCGGACCCCGCCAGCTTGCGTGCGGCGCTCGAACGTGCGCTCGGGCTCCGCATCGTGGTCGAGAAACATCGGCTGCTCTATTTGTGGGGCCATACGCGGATCCATTTCGATCGCGTCACGGCGCTCGGCGCATTCGTCGAGCTCGAAACGCTGCTCGATCGCTTCGGCACGCCGGACAAGGGTGGCGATCCGGGCGCGGCGGGACAACGCGCCGCCGAGGCGGAGCACCAGGCGGTGATGGCGGCGCTCGGGCTCGCCGCCCTTCCGGCCATCGCGGGTTCATACAGCGACCTCTTGGTGCAGGCACCAAGGCCGTAAGGGGATCGGGCTATCGGGCGTTGCCCCACATCCTGCTCCCGCTGGCACCGTCGAGATTAACGCCCCTTCGCCGCGCGTTCGCGCCCCGAAAGGACCGCGCCCGATGCCGACGCTGTTGCTCTCGCCGCTCATCCTCGCGGCGGCGATCCTCGCTATCCGCGCCGATTATCGCGGTCCGCGCTGGCAACACTATCTCGGGAAGCCGCTCGCTAC
>DATCMP010000150.1:0-3838 GCA_036563365.1 Thermomicrobiales bacterium | reverse complement strand
TCTTCCGGGGAGAGCGGCACCCCGACCGGCACCCCTTCGGCGATCACCACCTCCGGCGCGTAGGAGACCCAGCCCGGATCGAGGATCAGGACTTCATCACCTCGATCGATCAGGGTCATGATCGCCGCGAAGATCGCTGGCTTGCCACCTGGCGTTACGATGATCTCGTCGACCGAATAGGTGAGCCCGTTCTCGCGGCGTAGCTTCTCGACGATCGCGCGGCGCAATTCCGGGATGCCAGGGCTTGCGACATAATGCGTGTCACCGGCCTCCATCGCGTCAGCCGCCGCGGCGACGATGTGGGCCGGGGTAGGGAAGTCGGGATCGCCGCCTCCGAGATCGATGACATCGTGTCCCGCCGCCTGCAACTGCCGGGCGCGATCGGAGACGGCAACCGTCGGTGACGGCGCGATCGAGGTAACCCGCCGGGCGAATCGGTATTCCATCGTGCTGCACCTCCCCATATGTCCCACTATTACGCTCTGACACGCCCTGATTTTGCGCGCGATACCCCGTGAAGAAATGATGAGCGCCGACCTCGTATCCGTCCATCGTTGAACTCGTCGCGGATGATAGCACGCCCGCGGCGTCATCGGATCAAGGCCCGGTGTTATACTCAGTGGCGGACTGTCGTGCCGACACGACAAGCGTACCGGTTTCGGCCCCTTGGCTAGCGAGCGTCGCGATGGGAGTGCGAGCGGATGAATCTTGTTGATGGCCTGGAACGGATTCGGACGATGCTGACGGCGAATCGGGCCGACCCGGCGACGTTCGATGCAGTCGATATGATCCTCGACAATGCGGCCCGGATGGGGGCGAACGACAACGCCAAGGCGCAGTCGCTGCTGCAGATCACCAAGATGCTGATGCGGACCCCCGCATCGAACGGCAACGTGCGGATCTACAACGACCTGGCCAGGATCGAGCAACAATTGACCATTCGCGCCAACGAGTTGGCGAAAGAGCGCGCCGACATGGTTGATCGGCCGGTGCCGAAAGACAAGAAGTTCTACAAGGCGCAGCGAGAGAAAGAGAAGGCGGCGAAGAAGTCGAGCTAGCTGTACCGTTGGTTGTCTGCTGATGTCAGGGGCTGCTCGCCCCGCCCCGATAATCGCCCTTCCGCGCATGATGGGCCACCGCATCGGAGTAGCGCGGTGGCCCATCGCCTATTTTCAGAGTACCGCGCTGACCAGTGGCGATGATCCGCCATCGGTACTGATCCACCGCCGTTGCCACCCTTCGAGAGGGGAACCAACATCCCGCACGATGCGTTGCACTATTGACGGTTCTCAAGCGACCCCTTCACCTCAGCCCCGCGCCGGACGGTATGCCGATTCCTGGTGCTCTTTTTTTCCCAATGCCACGACGAATAACCGTTGGCAGGCACGATGCGACAAATCGGTCACCGCAGTTGACGAAACGCGCGGCTGCGGTGATATACGGGAGTGGTAGATGAGCAAGGTAATCGAACGAGCGCGACCGACGAGGCGTACAACGTCGTCGCGACCGGGGCGTTTCCTCTGGGAAGTGTTCTGGACGCCGTTCTGGTTGGGCAGCACCCTGCCGCCTCCCGCGCTGCCGACACGACGCGAGGGCCAGGCCGTGCAGGGTGAGCGGACGCCGCTCCTCGTCCGTCAACTCGACGCGCTGCGCGAGACGATCTGGCGGCAGCGTCGGGCGATCCTGGCTTTGCGAGCTCTATGGCTCGCCCTGGCGGTCGCGGCGATCTGGCTTGGCCTACGGGTGCTGGCGCGCCGTGAGATGTCACCCCAGCCGCTGCTGATCAGTGTGGCCGTGATCCTGTTCCTCGGCGTAACCTCGATCGCCCTCGCGCGACCCTCGCGCGGCCAGTTGGCGCGCACGCTCGATCGTTCCTTCGGGCTGCGTGAGCGGGTCGCCACCGCACTTGAAGGTGCACAGGGCGAACGCCTCGCCGGGGTACGCGCGTTGCAGGTGTTGGAAGCGACGCGAGTCGCCCAGGATGTCAGCACGGCGAGCGCTTTTCGACGCCGGCTTCCGGTGCGCGAATTGGCCCTGGCAATCATTACCGGCACCATCTGCGTCGTTTTTTGCATCATCTTGTTCATGCGGCAAATCAACCCCACTTCGCCGCCTGTCGTACCGACCGGGAATACCCCTCCGGGTGTGCAGGCTCCCGGTGTGCAAAACGGTGCCGGAGCACAGCCCAATCAGCAGAATGGTGCCGGGCAGCAAGGGCAGAACGGACAGCAGGGTCGGGACGGTGGACAAAACCCTGGCCAGGGTGGTCAACCGTCCGCCCAGGGACAGCGCGATCTCGATACCCTTGCCGGAGCATTGCAGGACCACGCGGCGACGCGACAGGCTGCCGACAAGCTGGCGAACGGCGATAACAGCGGGGCGGCGCAAGCGCTCCGCGATATCGGGGCGCGTGCTTCGCAGCTTTCTCCCGATACCCGACAGGAGTTGGCGAACGACCTACAGACTGCTGCCGGTCAGACGAGCGATCCACAGTTGGCGCAGGATCTCCGCGACCTCGCCGATCAGCTCACCGGTCCCAATCCCGGCGCGGCGCGAGGGGCGTTCGAACGGGTAGCGAACGATGTCGATCGGATCGGCCAGGGTGATCAACGAGGCGGTCAGCCGGGGCAGAGCGGCCAGCCGGGGCAGAGCGGCCAGCCGGGGCAAAATGGTGGAGGATCGCCGAACGGCGGCGGCGGCAGTGGTTCCGGCGCGAGTCCGCAACTCCCGAATAGTCAGCAGAGTCAGGATCCGACCCTTGGGCAAGCATCTCCGCTCCTCGGCGCTGATGGTAAGCCAATCGAGTTGCCGAAGGGGAACCCGAACGGCGCGCAGATCGACACCCAGAATCCAAATAGCCGCGGTAATGGACAGGCCGATCCGGGCGCGGCGGGTGCCGGTGGCGGTCAGTTGCGCCAGGGGGCGGTCGGTGAATCGGGCGTCGATCCGAATCAGGTGCCTTTTGATCAGCGTGGCACGGTCGAGCGCTACTTCACCCCACCCGCCGAAGACGGACGCTAGGGAATGTCGATGAGTTGGTTGCCTTTCGCCAATCGCGGGCGATCCGAACGGACCGGCCCCGCAGAAGAGCCGCTCTTCGATGCCGCCTTTCGTCATCGCCTTGAACAATTGGCGATCCGTACGCGGCAGACGCTGGCCTGGCGCGCGGTCGGCGAACATCGCAGCCCGCGACAGTCGCCCTCGCGCGAGTTCGTTGACTATCGCACCTACAGCCAGGGTGAGGATTTGCGCTATCTCGACTGGAATACCTATGCGCGCCTCGGCGAACTGGTCACGCGGCTCGGCGAGGTCAGCACCGAATTGACCGTCCACGTCCTGATCGATACGAGCGCCTCGATGAACTGGGGCGATCCGAATAAGCTGCGCTACGCCAAGCGTCTCGCCGCGGCCCTCGGCTACCTGAGCCTCTGGCATTTCGATCGGCTGGTGGTTTCCCCGTTTGCCACCGAACTTGGCGCGGCGAGCTTCGGCCCGAGTCGCGGGCGAGCCGCTATCGGCCCGCTCTTCAGGTATCTGGAGCAACTATCGGCGGCGGGAGGGACCGATTTCTTCCACCCGTTGGCCGATTATGCGCGGCGGCAGTCGTCGCGTGGCCTCCTCCTGCTGGTTTCCGATCTCCTCGCGCCGGAGACGGGCGATCCGATAGCGGGGTTACAACCGTTCCTGGAGCGCGGCTGGGATGTGGTGATCTTTCATATCCTCGATCCGCAAGAGGTGGAACCAGGGTATAGCGGCGATTTTCGCCTGCGCGATGTCGAGGCCGGCGGTGGGCGTGGTTTGCGGATCATGCCGGATGAGGAGACACTGGCCGCCTATC
>DATCMP010000087.1:0-15279 GCA_036563365.1 Thermomicrobiales bacterium | reverse complement strand
GGCCCCCATGACCTCGTCCACGCGGCAATAGACGGCGATGATAAACTCCTCCGTAGGCATGCGCCCCTCCTCAGTGCTGCGGCCCAGACACCCACAGCATCGAGGGGGCGCGTGCCCCCGTCAAGCACTAGCACCAGTGGTTAGATAACCGTAGCCGCAAGTGCCACGATAGCACCCCGTGCTGTACCGAGGCGAGGATCGTGGGGAACGTGATGGGAGGAGCCCTCCTCGCGCTCGCCACAAACAGTGCGGTGGCACAAGAGACCCTGAATGCGGTCACCGCCATGACGAAGGCACACCAGGCCCGAATGCCGCATGCCGCCGCCCAGACCCGGATGGGGTTAGTGCTCGGTCAACGCACGAGGTAGCCCCCAGATGTTTGCTGCATCCGGAGGCTACCCACGTCTATCCGCGAGAATAAACCCACGATACGGGAGGACAGTGCGCGCTACGAGCCACCGAGGGAACCGCTCACGAGCAGGAAGACGACCACGGCCGCGATGATGAGCAAGAGGACCAAGACGGTCAGCCCGATCACCAGTCCCCGACGCGAGGATCGCTGCGGAGCCATCGCCGACGAGGGCAGCCCAACCGATGGCGAGGAGTTCCCGGCTGGCGGTGGCGGAGCGAAGCTCGGCGCGGCGGGCGGCGGGCTAAACGCGGGGCTGCCCGACGGCGAACCGAAGTTACTACCCGCCGTATTCGTGGGCGGCGGCGCGAAGCTGGCGGGCGGCGGTACATTCCCCCCGAAGCGCGGCACCTCTGGCGCAGCGGAGAAGGTTGGCGGCGGCGGACTGGCCGGGGTTCCGAACTGCGGAGGCGCGAACTGCGGTGCCGGAACCTCGGACGAACTGCCCGCTTGCGATCCACCGGACCACCCCGAGGCCGATCCACGCTCGGGCGCTGGCGGGGGAGGAGCGAGGGGCGGCGAGAAGTCGCCGGGTCGCGATCCCGATGTACTGGCAGGCGGCGGGGCAAAGAGCGGCGGCGCGGCGGGCTCAGCTTGCCGCATCGGGCGCGAGTCCTGCCCGAAGCCGCTCGGCATTTCGCTCGGTCGTGGGGCAGGTGGCGACGCAGCGGGTGGCGGTGTGGCCGGGATCGCGCGCGGATCATCGAGATCGGTGCGCGTAATGAACTGCGTGCGCCCCTGATCGCCGAGTTGCGCCTGCGGGAAGGACATCGTTTTACTCTCAGTCGGCGGGAGTTGCACCAGGAAGACGGCGCTCGTGCCGATCCCGATCCGGTCGCCGTCCTGCAAGCGCCGCTCACCGCTGATCGCCTGGCCGTTCACCATGACGCCGCTGGTGCTGTTCTTATCGACAATCAGATAGTCATCGCCATCGCGACGGATTTCGGCGTGCTTGCGCGAAACGGTCGGATCCTTGATGACGACAGTATTTTCATCGCGTCGTCCGATCGTCACGATCGGCTCGTCCAGCGTAAATTCGCGACCGAGGACTGGCCCTCCGCTCCCGATCAGTGCCGCACGCATCTTCGTTCCCCTTCGCCCGCCGCGTGCGGTGTCGCCCACCGCCCCGGCTAGCCCTCGTCCCCCGTCCCTCGCCGTCGCCCACGCGGGTCAACGCGCCGGACAATTGCCCTGACACAAGAACGACGCGTACGCCGCTGGAGTCACTATTATACGAAGAGGGGCGGCATCTGCACATCCGGCAACGGCGGTC
Source organism: Thermomicrobiales bacterium (assembly GCA_036563365.1). Classification (GTDB taxonomy): domain Bacteria; phylum Chloroflexota; class Chloroflexia; order Thermomicrobiales; family CADCWN01; genus CADCWN01. The sequence continues at coordinate 13,597 of DATCMP010000087.1, read as the reverse complement.
TACCGAAGTCGCCCGCACACGCGCCGTTGCGCGGCTTAACGCCGGTAGACACGCACCACATTATCTTCATAGGCGACGGTCATCGTGGCCGGATAGCCATAGGCGGTAGAGCTCTCGCCCTTGTAACAGATGACCCACTCGGCACGTTCGCCCGCTTCCGGCCTGGCGTAACGGCTGCCGAACGTGGGGATGATCTTCGTGATCAACTGGCGCTGACCATCATCGAGGAGCCAGGCCAGGGTCGCCATGTACGCATCGGTGTCGAGGGGGTCGTTGCCGCCGAGAAAGACCGTCGCGCCGGGCGGGATGAGGCGTTGCAAACCGGCGAAACGCGGATCGGGTTGCAGTTCGAGCGCCAGATCGTCGCCGAACTCGCCGCGCGGTTGCAGCGTGGCACCATAGGCCGCATAACGCGGGGCCAAAGCTTCCCAAGCCACGCGCGAATACTGCGCCCGGTGGACCACCACGTAGCGTACCCCTAATGCCTGGAGGATACCGAGTGTGCGTGCATCGGGAAAGGCATCGAGATCCTGGCGCAACGCCGAATAGGCGCGCGGGGCGATATCGCTGCTGCCATTGATCCGCGTCTGCCAATGGAAGGTCGACCAATACTGACGCAACTGTTCCCGATTCATCTCACCGGGCGGGATCGTGAGCGGCAATTCGAGGACCGGCCCCGCTGGTTGCGCCGCTAACCAGCCGTAGACAGCGGGCGGTGCTGGCACCGTGGCCGGCCTGAGCGGCGCGTGCAGATATTCCGCGCCGACGCAGACGAGCAAGACGAGGGCGAGGGCAATGCGCCCGACACGCCCGATAGCGATATCGCGCAGCCCCACCCCACGCACCGGACCGAGTCGGGCGAGGAGCCCGGCGACGCCGTAGCCGACCGCCACGGCGAGGCCGAGCAGCAGGACATTGCCGAAGCGTTCCGGGGCGCGCATCGCATCGAAGAATGGCAGCAAATTGAAGATCGCCCGATACGGCATCAACCTTGTGACCGCCCGCGCACGGTCGATCTCTTGCCAATAGAGGGCCGGCCCCAGGCACATCACCGCGCCGAACAGCGCCAGCCCGAGGAAGAAGCCGTAGAGATCGCGCGGCGCATCGCCGCGCATCCCGCGCCAATCCGGCGGCAGCCAGCGCTTGCGCGGGCGGAAGAGCCCAGCGAGCGCCAGCGCGACCGCCCCGAGGCCCGGGTACAGCCAGATATTCCAGGCGCGGACACCGAGCGACTCGCGTAGCCGCGCCGTGAGCCTCCCCCCGAGCGGATTGTCGGGCTGCACCGCCAGGAACGATGACGCGGTAGCGGAATGGAGCTCGTTCTCCTCCAGCCCCCGCGAATAGGCCCAGGTGCCCTTCACCCCGGCGTACGGCGCGACGATCGGCAGCAGCACGATCTCGGCGAGGACAACCGCGAAGGCGAGGCGCATCAACAACGGCCAGGTGAAGAAGAGGCGCGGGCGGCGGACGATCGTCCATGCCAGATAGAGCCCGACCACGATCGCCAGTTGGAAGCCGTAATACTGCGCCGAAAGAGCCTGGAAGGCGGCGCACAACCCGAAGAGGATCGCATCTCGCCAACGCGGGCGGATAATCGTGCGATCGAGGAAGAGCAGGGCGAGCGGCAACCAAAAGGCGGTGCTGAGCCCGATATGGCCGATATGGGCGAAGCGAAACGGCGCGACCGCAAAGGGGAGCGCCCCGACGATGGCCGCAAGCCGGTTCCCCGTCAGGTGCCGGATCAGGAAGTACATCCCGATCCCGTTCATCGCGAACGCGATGAGCAGCGCCACGTTGAAGGCCAGGACACCGTTATGTGTCAGTGCGACAACCGGCGCGACGACGATCGCCACCCCGACGATCAGTTCATCGAAGAGATAGGTGGTGCGAAAGGGGTAGTAGGTGTTGGCATCGAGGAGCTGTCGCGGATCGCGCAGCAGTTGGTGGACCGGCCAACTCAGACGCCAGGCGCTATCGAGCGGATCGCCGAGATCCGGCAATGTCGCGGCGGGGTCCAGCGCGATCGGCCAGGTTGCGACAACCGCCACCAGACAGAAGAAGAAGATCGCCAGCAGCTCGAGCGGCCAACGCCATGTACCGGTCGCACGCACGGTCGGGGTGGCCAGGGTCGGCGTTGCGGGTGGCGTTGGCACGCGGGGCTCGACGGTCGAGACGGTCGCCGTGCCGTCGCGTGCGCCCTCCGATGAACCCAAATCCGGTTCGAAAAGTCGTCGTACCATCATCACACTCGCTGCGTATCGCCGATTGCCCCAAACTATTAGACCAACATAGGCGCGACCATACCTCGCCCATGCGACCCCCACCGCCCCCGCGATCGGGCCAGGACAGAAGTCCTAGATGGCATAGCGCAAACAGGAAAACGCGCCGCGGTCTACTCCCCGCGGCGCGATATTTCTTGTTCACGCAAGCTGCTACTTAATCAACCGGGTAGAAAAAGTTGTTACCATTACAACAAAACAAGCAAGGCGCATCTGCAATCGCAGAGGAGCCTCAACGAGCCTCAGACCATCGCTCTTAGGCGGCGAGTTCGAGTACCTCGCGCGAACGCGAAGGGGTCAGGAAAATCAGCAGACCACCCTCCTCAATCAACGTCAGTGCGCCGCTGGTCACCAAACCAACCAACTCGACCAGCGCGGTATCTTCGTCCACGCCAAGGCGTGCGGCAATACCGAGCGATGTCTCAGCGCGCAAGTTACCCGCAAATAAGAGTTCGATTTGTTCGGATAAGTTCAGCGTATCCATCAGCGTATTCCTCGTAGCTAAGCGTCACCAATACACGCAACGTTCAACACTCTCAGCATACCGTTAAGGCAAGTTTCGGGCCATCGTCGACAGGTCCAGATTGTGATCGGACCGATCGGGCCACCCTCCTAGTACGGATGGGGGAGGACACCCTCCGGCGATGGCACAAATCAGCGACAGGCTACGGGAGGGCTGGTATCATCCCCCCGTTGGTAGCGAGTCGCGGCGGTGAGTGACCCGAGAGGAATGGGGCGACGGATGGAGAGCGAGGCGGGCAGCACCGTAGCAACCGAGTTGCGCGTGCGCTATGCCGAAACCGATGCGATGGGGGTGGTCTACTACGCCAACTACCTCGTCTGGTTCGAGATCGGGCGCACGGAATGGATCCGCACGCATGGGATCAGCTACCGCACCCTGGAAGAGCGGAATATCCTCCTGCCGGTCACCCACGCCTCGTGCGATTACCGGCAGAGCGCGCGATACGACGATCTCCTGCGGATCGAGACGACGGTCGCGCGCCTGACCCGCGCGAGCATGGCCTTCGCCTACCGGATCGTCCGCGCGGATCCTGCGCCGGAAGTGGTACTGGCCGAGGGACGGAGCGAACACGTCTTCATCTCGCGCGCGGGCCAGATCGTGCGCCTCGATCGCCAGTCGCCGATCTGGACGATGTTGACGACCGTGTCGGGGATCGACCGAGCGTGAGACGGTTCCTCAGCCGCCTGGCCAACCTCGCCTTCGAATTCCTCTACGGACCTGCGGTGCCGTTCTACGATTGGGTCAGCCGCGTCGGGTTCGCGGGCGAGTGGTCGCGCTGGCAGGCAACGACCCTGCGCTTCATTCGCCACGGGCCGACGCTGGAAATCGGCCCCGGCACGGGCGACCTCCTGCCGGTCCTGCACCGACACGGGCTACAACCGGTCGGCCTCGAACGCTCGGCGCGGATGATCGCCCGCGCACGGACGAAGCTCGGGGCCAAGGGCCGTGCCGTGCCGCCGCTCTTGCGCGGTCAGGCTGAGGCGATCCCGTTCGCCGCGAATTGCTTCGGCGCGGTTGTCGCGACATTCCCGAGCGCCTGGGTCTTCTATCCGAATACTTGGGCGGAGATCGCGCGCGTGTTGCGACCGGGCGGCGATGTGGCGATCGTCCTCGGCGGCGAACTCGCGCCGGATACGCTCGGGCGGCGACTACGCGCCTGGGCCTATCGCCCGCTCTATGGTCGGATGAGCGCCGCGTTACCGCCACCACCGAGTTCACCGCTCGGACTGCGTTGGGAGATCGTGCCGACCGCGCATGGGCAGGCCCTGCTCCTCATCGGGCGCAAGCCGGAGTCGGATCGCGACACCGCCCCCGAGATCGAGTATCCTCCCGCTGACAGTTGAGGCGCGGGGTGGTGATCCGGCGGCGGTCCGCGCGGAATATCACTCAGGGTGCCCTTATCACCAACGCCAGTCGATACTCGGCACTACTCGACGGGCGACAGCCTGTGACGAACGCACAACGGCAGGGGGAGAAAAGGCAGCGATGGAGATTCGCGTTATCCCGACCGCGCTCGACGGCGTGGTGATTATCGAGACGGCATTTGTTCGGGACGAGCGCGGCTTCTTCATGGAGAGCTATAACCGCGAGCAATATGCCGCCCACGGCCTCACCGAAGAATTGGTGCAGGACAATCACTCGCGGTCGGCGCAAGGGGTGCTGCGCGGTATCCACTACCAGGACATGAACGCGCCGATGATCAAGCTGGTCCGTTGCACCGCCGGGGCGATCCTCGATCTCGCCGTCGATTTGCGGGTCGGCTCACCCACCTTCGGGCAATCCGTGACGGTCGAGCTAACGGCGGAGAACAAGCAGCAACTCTGGGTACCGGTCGGTTTCGGGCACGCCTTCCTGACCCTCTCCGTGTTCGCCGAGGTGCAGTACAAGTGCTCGACCTATTATGCCCCGGCCACCGAAGGAGCGATCGCCTGGAATGACCCCGACCTCGCCATCAACTGGCCGATCGCCGATCCGCTCCTGTCGAACCGCGACAAACAGGCAACCCTGATCGCCGACTACCTGAAAAATCCCGCGTTCCATTACGATCCCGGCGCAAACAGATAAGGGGCTACCCCGCGTGTCGTAACACCGCATCGCGCGCCGGTGATGATACGTTATCAACGCGCTCTCGCCGTTGCGATCACGGCGGGATGGTGCGCGGCCTATGCTAGACTGACCCCGGTGAAGAAAGATCAGCGCATGGCCGAGAATGGGGTGGCATGAAGACAACGGAGTTGCGGCTCGAGCGCCGGACCTATGACGGGGACCTTGCCGCCTACTGGGAAACGGCCCTCTTACGCCGCCGCAGCAAGCTGTTGATCTGGCACGCCGCGCCGATGACCCCGATCGTTTACCCGCGTCGCGGTTTCAGCACCCCGCTACGCCGACACCAACTCGGGTGGATCTGGCTCGATCGGCGGTATATGGTCGAGGTCGAGCTGACGCCGCAAGGCGGGCTGGAGCGGGCGATCTGCCGCATCTGCCTGCCCCCGATCGTGAACGGCGAGATCGTCTCGGTCGTTGAGCTCGGCCTGACGGTGACGATTGAGCCGGGGCCGATCGTCACCGTCGACGACGACGAGTTCCAAGAAGGCACGAACGACTATGGCTACGACCCGCAGTTGCGCGCCAGCGCCTGGTCGGCGGTCGAGGAGATTCGCGGCCTCTTGACGGCAGGGGAAGGGCCCTTCGGCCCCGATCTGGCGAAGATGCACGCCCTGGCCCTTAAACAGACCACCGCACAATCCTCGTAGCGTTACACGGCCATCCGCACGTAGAATCAAAAGGGGCGGGCCACATGTGGCCCGCCCCTTCTATCCTCTTCGTTCGCCTTGCGCCGTTAGAGGCGGCGAGCCGCATAGAACTTCGGACCCCAATACGAATCCCAGATATTACTAATCACGACGCCGGTTCGCTCGCTACCGGCGTGGATCATCTGGCCCCCACCGATGTAGATCCCGACGTGCGACAGGCCCGCCTCGTAGGTATTGACGAAGAAGACCAGATCGCCCGGTTCGAGGTTCTTCGGATTGACCGCGGTTCCGGCACCGATCTGGCTCGCGACCGTGCTGCCAAGCCCGATACCCAGGGCCGAACTCGCGACATACTTCGTGAACCCGGAGCAATCGAAGCCGCTCGGGGAAGAGCCGCCCCACGTATATGCGTAGCCAAGATAGCGCATCGCCACGTTGACCAGGGACTGTCCGCGTCCGGTATTCGAGGGGGGCGCGGCGGGAGCGGGGGCGGGGGCACTCACTCTCTCAGCCACCGGCTCGGGGGCCGGTGCCGCGACAGCCGGCGCGGGCGCGGCAGGAGCGGGCACCGAGGCGGCGACGATGGACCGCGCGGTGAGGCCGCTACTCGTCCAGTTGAGGAAGCCGGCGGAAGCGTAGCCGGAGAGCCCGTCATAATCGACGGCATACCAGCCGTTACCGACGGCATCCCAGTACGGCCCGCCGAGGACCGCGAGGACTTCGCCGGGACTGGCATGACCCACGATGCCCCCGTCGAGCCCGTATGACTCGCGGATACGCAGGTCATCACCGCCGGTACCGCTGACCTGGACGTGCGCGCCCAGCTCAAACGATGGCGTGGCGGTCTGCGCCTCCACCAGCATCCCGGCGCTCCCGGAACCCAGGAAATCGCCCGCGACCCAGCCGACATAGCCCAGGTAACTCACCGGATACCAGGCGTAACCATCGCTATTGAGCGGCGACCCGATCACATCGACTTGTGCATTCTCGACGGCATAGACCACGACCGCAGCGGCGATGCTGGCACCGTCGCGGATACGCGCGCCGTCACCACCGGTGCCGGTGATGATGGAGGTATAACCGCCGCCGCCGGAAATCGGCGAACTCGCGGCGGAAACGGGGATCGCGGGGGCGTTACCGGGGAGGGCGAGGAAATCAGCCATGATGTAGCCGATCGTGCCCTGGTAACTCAAGCCGTACCAAAACGTGCCATCCAGGCTCTCGAATGGCCCGGCGATAATCGTGACCACAGCCCCTTCGGGGGCGGTTGTGAGGACGTCGAAATCGGTGCCGGTGCCTGCGCGAACCTTCACGGACTCACCGCCGGTATACGCGACCACCGCGTTCCCTCCGGCTTCCAGGTCAAAGTCCGCGAATACCGACGGCGCAGTACTTGCCAATATGGCGGTGGCAAGGATCAGCGCCGCCACTTTTTTGGCGAGCGTTCTCAATGGTCCCATCCTCCTTAAAGTCACATACCAGAGCACCCTGGCTGCCCGCAGGTCGTCGGGGCAAATACGGACCTGTTTCCTCCTTGCAGGCACTTACTGGTCGCGGCAAGGACCAAAGGCGATCGCTACAAAACTGCCGCGCGCGGAGCCTGTACACGGGGATTGGTGCCAATCCGACATGCAGATTAATCGTGGGATCGATCAACGGCTGGCGGTCGCCGACAAACGAAATACCCCACGACCTCAGACTCGGTCGTATCGAATCACTATTCGGTTACAGAACCCAAATTAACGGCTCGCTCTACCTGTTCGGGATCGCCGTCCCCATTCTCTCGGGAGGATGGCCGACGGGATACCGCAGTCACGGCGGTCGGGATAATGACACTGCGTGATTGGCGGTCGCAGCGCATCACCACAAATTCTCGATTGGAAGGGGATCAACCCCTGCCAAACCTATGCGAAGGCACGCGCAGGATAGCATAGCCCGATCCGGCATGTCAACCCTTTGAGGGAGGGGCCTCCCCCAAAAGGGGGACTTTCGTACCAATATCCACGACATTGCGTACGTATTACCCCTCCGCCACGATACTCCCGCGCGCTTCATTTCGCTGGCTGGCAAAGGCCGTCCACTCACGGCGCGTCAATCGCGCTCAGGAGCAAAATCTCGCCCGAAGACGGATGTTCTTGACGCGCGGCGTATGCTACCCTGTAGCAATCACTCTCGTCCTATGAATGGAATAGGTAGGTGGCGCGGCACGACAGCCTCGTCTGCACAGCGGGGAGGAACGACAGCGATGGCACAGCAGAGGCCGTGGCAGATCGTGATGACCAGCCCGGGGCAAAACTTCGACATCGAAGAGGCGGCGGTCCGAGCGGCGGGTGGCGAAGCCGAGTTTCGGGTCGTTCCCTGTTCCACCGCCGACGATCTGATCGCCGTCGGGTGCGAGGCCGACGGGATCATCGCCGGCAACGAGTCTTACACGCGGCGTGTCCTCGAAGGGTGCGACCGCGTTAAGGTGATCAGCAGGCCAGCCGTCGGCTTCGATCAGGTTGATATCGCCGCCGCCGCCGAGCTAGGGATCGTCGTCACCCATGTCCCCGATTACTGCACCGACGAGGTTTCCGACCACGCGCTGTCCTTACTGTTGGCGCTACACCGCCGCATCCCCTGGCTCAATGCCGCGATCATGGCCGGTGGGTGGGCACAGGCACCGGTCTATGGCGGCGATCGCCCCGCGTCGTTCCATGCCGGGGAAGTACCCGGCCCTTCGCGCCAACTACGGGGACAAACGTTGGGGATCATCGGCTTCGGGCGGATCGGGCAGCGGGTGGCGGAAAAGGCGCGCGGCTTCGGGCTACGGCTGCTGGCCCACGATCCGTATCTCCCCGCAGATGCGGGTGCTTCGTTCGATGTGACGATGACCACGCTCGACCAACTGCTGGCGGAGGCGGATCTGGTGACGGTCCATTGCCTGCTCAACGCCGAGACGAAGGGCTTGCTCGGCGCGGCACAATTCGCCGCGATGAAACCGACCGCCATGCTGGTGAATACGGCCCGCGGCCCGATTGTCGATCCCAACGCGCTCGTCGTGGCGCTCCGCGAGGGTCACATCGCGGCGGCAGCCCTCGATGTGACCGATCCCGAACCACCCGGTCTGGACAGCCCGCTCTTGCAATTGCCCAATCTCTTGCTGACACCGCACAGCGCCTACTATTCCGACCGCTCCCGGGCGGAAGTGCGCCGCCGAGGGATCGAGCACGCGCTGGCCGTCTTACGCAACGAGCGACCGGCATTCGTCGCCAATCCACAAGTCTTCGAACTTGGCCGCTTACGGGCAGGGGTACGCACATAGGATCTATGTTCGGCCGTGAATGGCTCCGCATGTCCGGTGAGCCCACGCGCGAGACGACCGCACCGAGTGTAGGGGCGGCGGCTACCCCCATGCCCGACGAAGAACAACTCGTCGCGGAGGCCCAACGGGGCTCGATCGATGCCTTCAATCGCCTGGTGCGCCTGCACGAGCGCCAGGTCTACAACGTCGCACTCAGGATGGTGAGCCAGGCCGATGCCGCCGAGGATGTCACACAAGATACATTCCTCCTCGCCTATCGTTCGCTGCACCAATTTCGCGGCGGCCTCTTCCGGGCCTGGCTCTTGCGGATCGCCACGAATCGCTGCTACGACGAATTGCGCCGTCGCCAGCGCCGCCCCGCCGATTCGTTCGAGGAGTTAGCGTTCGAGCCACGTCCGCAGTGGACAACCCTCTCGCGCAGCGAGGAACCGCAGGAGCAGGCGGAGCGGCTGGAACTGGCTCGCGCGCTCCAAGTCGCCCTCGATCAGTTGCAGGACGATCAACGGATCGTCGTTATCCTCAGTGATGTCCAGGGTTATAGCTACGATGAGATCGCGGCGATTACCAATGTCTCACTCGGCACGGTTAAATCGCGCCTGAGCCGGGGGCGGGGGCGGCTGCGGGACATCTTGCGGACGAGCGCCGGCGGCGCGGAACTTTTCGCGCGCTACTGGCGTCGTTATGATGACGTTAATCACGGCACTTCATAGGAAAAGGGCCGAAAAGGCGCACAGCGGCAACGGATGGCAGAACCGTCCTTCGGTTCCGCGAACGAGTTGCGACAAGGGAACACCGACACACTTCCCCGAGGGCGGCAACGCTGCTGTGGTTTCGGGGCTTTCTTACGGGTGACGCAGCCGCCTACGGTGTGCCGAGCGCACAAATTCCGGGGCGGGTTGCATAAGTCATGAGGGAGCAGACGCGCATCGTGCGCTGCACCTGGAAGCGATAAAGGACATGGGGAACACAGAACGGCAGCGCGCAGGGGGACACGACCCGCGCCAGCACCTCAACGATGAGGTGTTGAATGCCTATCTCGACCAAACAACAGACGGCCTCTCACCGACGGCACGCAGTTACGCAACGGCACACCTGGCCGACTGCGCCGAATGTCGCATGGCCCTCGATGGGCTGGCGACGACCGTCGCGATCCTCGGCGCGATGCCGGACGTCGCCCTGCGCCGCAGCTTTATCCTGACACCGGAAGCGGCCGCCGCCGCCGGTGGCCCACGCCTCCCCCGGCAACTGCCACGCTGGGTCTGGCCGACGCGCTGGGCTACAGCGCTGGCGGCACTGATTTTCGCCTTTACCGTGGGCCTGGGCTACGAAGGCAGCCCCCCCGCCGCGCAGCAGGTGGCGAACCCGACTGCCGCGCGAACGGTTATCAGCGCGACGCAAACGCCGTGCGCCGCGCCGGGTTGCCTGACGAGCTTCGTTGATCCGACCAGCGTCATCATCTTCCCGACGCCGACAGCGATCGCCCAGCCCGCCAGCCCCCCCCGGGAGAGCGCCGCGCGCGGCGCTGAGCTACGGCCGGTGCAGCTGGCCTCGGGGCTTCTCACCCTGCTCGGCGCGAGTTGCGGCTTCGTCTTACCGGCGGTCTTCCGTCGCCGGAGACTCGCCGCCTGAGCAAGTCCCATAGCGAGCAAAACGCCCACGCCGTCTTTTGGACCGGCGCGGGCGTTCTGCTTATTAAGTGCCTCACCTAGGACGATAATCGAAAGTCCTCGCCCGAAAAGACCTGCGAGGGATTGCGATCCGTCCCGCCCGATGCTATTGTAGCGACACCAGTCGCCGCCACGGAACAATTCTTGCACAGCGCCCTGATGACACGTTGTAGCGAGCAACGGTTGGTAAGTCATACCTCCATAAAGGTTGCGGTCACGCGGGGAGAGCAACGTATGACGGAGTGGCAAGAGTATGTCGGCCCCGTCGGCCCATCGGGCGGGCACCCGATCGTCGGTGGTTCTTTGCGCGTCCTGCGCGATTGCTACAGCCCGCAGCTGGATAATCGCCGCGACATCCTCGTCCATCTCCCCGCTTCCTACGATTGGAGCGCACGGCGTTACCCGGTCGTCTACATGCACGACGGTCAGAACCTCTTCGACCCGCATACCAGCTTCTCCGGCGAATGGGGCGTCGATGATGCGCTCACCAGACTCGACGATTGCGATGCCGAGGCGATCGTGGTGGGGATACCCAATAGCGGCGCGCGGCGGCTCGACGAATATAGCCCGTTCCCGGATGAACGACTCGGTGGCGGCGACGGCGATGCCTATCTCGCGTTCATCACCGACACCCTTAAGCCGCTGATCGACACAACCTTTCGTAGCCGCACCGAGCGCGACCATACGGGGATCATCGGTTCCTCGATGGGGGGGCTCATCTCACTCTTCGCCCTCTTCGAGCGCCCCGAGATCTTCGGCTTCGCCGGCGTCATGAGCCCGTCACTCTGGTTCGGCGATGGCGCGATCTTCCGCTATATCCAGGACTCACCCTTTATCCGCGGCAGGCTCGCGCTCGATGTCGGCACCGGCGAAGCACCGGTGATGGTGCGCGATGCCCAGCGTCTCCGCGACCTCCTGAGCGAGAAGGGCTATTCCAGCGGTGGCGGGTTGCGCTACGCTGAATACGAAGGCGCGGGCCACAACGAGGCCGCATGGGGCGAGCGCGTCTGCGATGTCCTCCGCTTCCTCCTCGCCGACACCATAGCCACGCCGCCGGTCGAGTTCGCGGCAGACTAACGCACGAGCGCTTTGAAGAAGCTACGGGCGGGCGGTTGAAACCGCCCGCCCACCACTCCATGCACAAGCCAGGCCATTCTTTCCCCGTCTTGCCGCCCCGTGTGCCTTCTGCGATGATGCCGCAATCCACACGATCGCGCGCTGCGAAGATTCGCCACGCAGGAGGGGAAGAGCATGACCGCACAGCCATTGACCGTCCTCTGCCTCGCCGGGTACGAGAAGGGCCACGAGTTCCTGCGCGAACTCAAGCGCCAGGGATGTCGCGTCATCCTCATCACCGCGACGAATCTCGAAGGTGCCGACTGGCCCCGCGAGAGTATCGACGAGATCTACTTCCTCCCCGATATGTACGACCTCAACGCGATGATCAATGGCGTGAGTTATCTCGCGCGCACGATCGCCTTCGACCGGATCGTCGCGCTCGATGACTTCGACGTGGAAACCGCCGCCGCGCTGCGCGAGCATTTCCAACTGCCGGGTCTCGGCACCACCGTCGCGCGCCGCTTCCGCGACAAGCTGGCGATGCGTACGGCGGCGCGCAATGCCGGGATCCCGGTCCCCGAGTTCATCGGCGTCTTCAACCGCGCGGCGCTCGGCGCATGGCTGGCAGACGTCCCCGCACCCTGGGTGCTGAAGCCGCGCGGCGAGGCCGCCGCGTCCGGGATCACCGTCTTGCGGCATCAGGACGAGTTCTGGCCCCTCCTCGACCCGCTCGGTGATCGCCAGTCGTTGCACCTCCTGGAGCGTTATATCCCCGGCGAGGTCTATCACGTCGACTCGATCGTCTATCGTGGCGAGGTGCGCCTCGCCGAGGTTCACCAATATGGCCGACCGCCGCTCGACATCATGCACGGCGGCGGCATCTTTGTCACCCGCCGCGTGCCGCGCGGTTCGGCTGACGAGGCCGCGTTGCGGGCGCTCAATGCGCGCGTGATCACGGCGCTCGGGTTGGAGCACGGCGTCACCCATGCGGAGTACATCAAAAGGCGCGAGGACGGGCAATGCTATTTCCTGGAGATCGCCGCGCGGGTCGGGGGCGCGAATATCGCCGAAACAGTCGAGGCGGCCAGCGGGATCAATCCCTGGCGCGAGTGGGCGCGGATCGAGATCGCGGGCGACGACGGTGACTATACGTTGCCGCCCGCGCGTGACGACCACGCGGGGGTGGTGATCTCCCTCGCCCGCCAGGAAGACCCCGACACCGCGCAGTTCGCTGATCCCGAGATCGTCCACCGCCTGACGAAGCGACATCACGTCGGCTTCGTCCTCGCCGCGCACGATTACGAGCGGGTGCAAACCCTCCTCGACGACTACGCCGCCCGGATCGCCCGCGATTACAGTGCCTCGCTCCCCGCGCCCGATCGCCTGCGAATCTCGGCCGATCAGCGGTAAGGTGAAGAGGGACGACCGGATACCCCCCCCGCCGCTGCGGCGACGACCCGTCCCGAAAAGAGAGGGCGAAGAGAGGAGACGATGATGGCCGATAAGACATCAGATGGCCCGTTGCGGATCGGCATCCTCGGCAGTGGCTTCATGGCGAACTTCCATCTCCAGGCATTCGTCGGCGTTCGCAACGCGCGGATCGCCGGAGTGTTCAGCCCGACCGCCGCCAATCGCGAGGCATTCGCCGCACGCGCGAACGATCTGGATCTCGGCCCCTGCATCGCCTACGACTCGGTCGAAGCGCTGGCGGAATCGGCGGAGATCGACGCGATCTGGATCTGCGGCCCGAACGATACCCGCCTGGAACATATGCGCGCGATCCATCGCGTCGTCACGGCGGGACGTGGCACATTACGGGGGGTCGCTTGCGAAAAGCCGCTCGGGCGCAATCTCACCGAGGCGCGCGAGATGGTGCGGCTGGTCGAGGAGGCGGGGCTCAACCACGGCTATCTCGAGAATCAGGTCTTCGCGCCCGCTGTGCAACGCGGCAAGGAGATCATCTGGCGACGCGGCGTGCCAAGCACCGGGCGGCCCTACCTCGCCCGTGCCGC
>DATCMP010000148.1:0-2738 GCA_036563365.1 Thermomicrobiales bacterium | reverse complement strand
GTTGTTGGTCGCTGCGGCGTCGGTGTGGCACCCGGTGCCGTCGCCGCGATCGTTGGTACGATCGTTGGTGCGATCGTCGGTGCTAATGGGGCGAGGGTCGGCGCGGGTGCCGCGCTCGGTGCCGGCGGGGCCGGATTTCCGCCGCCACCGGGGAAAGTGCCAGGATTGTTCCCGCCGCCGGGGAAACCCGGTGTCGCTCCTGTCGGGGTCGGCAGATTACCCCCCCCGACCACGGCTGTGCCGCTGATCGCACCGCTCGCCGGGGTCGGCGTAACCTCGGCGCGACTACGCAGCAGGAGCGCACCACCGACACCGCCGACGAGGCAGAGTAGCAGCACCAGGGCGGCGAGCCCGCCCAGGATCAGCGGCACGCCAGAACGGCCCGCTCGGGCCGCCGGTGGGGGCATCCCCACTTGTCCGAGCGGCGGGGGCGGCGCGCCGTATGGTGCCGCCGCTGGCGCACCCCAGGCCGGGGTACCGGGCGCGAATTGCGGCGGCGGCGGGCTGCTCAGTGGCGGGAGTGGCGCTGTACCGGACGATGGCACCGCGCCGAACGGCGGCGGTGCCGCGATGCGGGGGGGGGCGCTGTGAACCGTTGCGCCCGCATCGTCCGTCTCTGCTCGGGTGGCGCTACGCGCTTCGACGCGAAACAGGCTTGTGCCGATCTGGAGCTGATCACCATCGCGGAGGGTTGTCGGTGCGCCGATCAACGCGCCATTGACGCGCGTGCCATTGGCCGAACCGAGATCGGTCACCGTCAGTTGCCCGCTGCGTACCTCGATCCGGGCGTGCTGGCGCGAAGCCTGCGTGTCCGTAAGGGTGATCGCGTTACCAGCCTGTCGGCCGATCACGGTTGACGCCTGGTCGAGCGGGAAGATTCGCCCGTCACTTTCGAGGATCAGGCGCGGCGTCGCCGCGCCACTCATCGAGCCGAGTGGCGTTGTGGCGGCGGCTGCCCGGTGGACGGGCGCGGTCGGTCGCCCGGTGGGCATTGCCGTTGCGCCGCCTTCGACCACGATCGTCGTCTCGCCCAATTGGAGTTGATCGCCGATCCGTAGCGGTTGTGTGCCGCTGACACGCTGCCCGTTAATCTTCGTGCCGTTGGCCGAGCCGAGGTCGGTGAGGGTCAGACCGGTCGAGCCGAGATCGATCCGGGCGTGCTGGCGGGAAAGCCGACCATCATCCAGGACGATCGTGTTGCCGTCCTGGCGTCCGATTGTCGTCCCCGCGCTATCGAGCGTGAAAGTTTGCCCGGCATTCGGGCCACTTTCCACACGGAGACGGAACGGCGCACTCATACTACTCGCTTATCCCTTCGCCATCGGATCGCCATGTGCGACGCGCGCGATCGGTCGCGTCTCTCCTCAACTAACGCCCGATATTCTCCCGGTGTTTCGGCGGGGGACGACCTCCCGCCTGTCCGGTGGCCGATCTCCCGCCTGGGCGTCATCAACGATGTGCTGCGATGGCGGGAAGTGTACCGACGTGTCGGTAAGGGCGCAACTGTTTGCGGGGCAATTGTGGTGGGGGGCAGTCACCTCTCCCGATTGGGGAAACGCTTGGTTCTCCGCCCGGTATAATTGACTTGGGCGAGCGTCTCCGGGCATACCGGCCGCGCCTAGATTCACCGTTGGGTCGTGGGATGCGTGTTAAAGTGGTGCCGCTCCGGGGCGGTGATGACTGCGAGAGTGTGGGGGCAGAGAATGGCGCGGGCACACGAGGGCAGTGCGGAAGAGCCCACTATCGTTGTCGGTGCGGGTTTGGCCGGGCTGGTCTGTGCCCGGGCACTGGTCGATGCGGGCGCGCCGGTGCGGGTGCTGGAAGCGGGCGAGATCGGCGGGCGTGTCCGCAGCACCCTGCGCGACGGTTACCGCCTCGACCGTGGTTTCCAGGTTCTCTTCACCGCCTATCCCGGCGCGCGACGCTGGCTCAACTTCGAGCAACTCGCCTTGCGTACCTTCGATCCCGGCGCGGCGATCCGGCATCGCGGCGGCTGGGCGATCTTGGGCGATCCGCGGCGCGATCGCTCCGCTCTGGCCCCCACGTTGCTGACCGGCGTGGTCCCCTTCCAGGATAAGGCGCGCACCTTGTTGTTAGCCTCCCGCCTCGCCGCGCGTGATTGGGACGGGGTGCGCGTCATCGGCGGTCGGGATCGTTCGACCCTCGAACACCTGCGCGCCTGCGGCTTCTCGACCGCCTACACCGACCGCTTCATCCGGCCTTTTTATGGTGGGATCTACCTCGATCGCACCCTGGCGACGAGCGCCCGCGTCTTCTCGTTCACCTTCCAGATGCTGGCCCTGGGCGAAACGGTCGTACCCGCCGCCGGGATGGGGGCGATCACGCAGCAGCTCGCCGCCGGTTTGCCCGCGAACACGATCCAAACGGCGACTCCGGTACGCGAGCTCCTGCGCGACGGCGAGCGGGTCGTTGGCCTACGCACCGATAACGCCGAGATTCGCGCCCCACGGGTGGTCGTGGCAACCGATAGCCGTTCCGCCGCCACGCTGACCGGGCTGCCGTTACCGAGCGAACGGCTGGCCTCGACGGTGATCTACTTCGGGAGCGATACGCCGCTCGTCGGTCATAAGAAAATCCTCTTGAATCCGGCCCCGAACGCCTTCATCAATAACGCCGTGCAGATCAGCAACATCGCCCCCGAATATGCACCGCCCGGAAAATACCTCTTCGCCTGCACCGTCCTCGGCGAGCCGGACGTTGCCGACGACGCGGTCATC
>DATCMP010000139.1:0-13906 GCA_036563365.1 Thermomicrobiales bacterium | reverse complement strand
TGAGGGTTCAATATCAGCTAGCTCGCAGCTACTGATTCAACTGCCTCGGCTGAAAAAACAAAGCTGCAAAGCATAGCCCTGAGATACCTACACAATAGAGCTATAGCCTGTCAGCAGAAGCGTCGCCGTCACCATAATTCCTTCACGAAGCCATTTCTCCCAGACGCAACAACCCACCTCGGCGGCAAAAGAACGACGATCCTCCAATTTGCTCAGCAAAAACGCTACTGACATAGGGGTGTCACACCCCCTCCATATACTGCAAGGACAGGTGAATCGGACGGGCGATTCACAACCGACCCGCAGGGCGGGGCAGTGACAGGAGCAGCGCAATGACCACGACCACCACCGCGCCGAGCATCGAGTTCGTCATCTACTACGTCGCCGACCTGGACGAATCGTTGCGCTTCTTCGAGGGGGCGCTCGGCTTCACCCGCCAGCCCGGGGGCGATGGGCCGAGCTTCCGCCAGTTCATCGACGGCGAGGGCAACGGGTTCGGGCTGCTGCAAGCGGGCGAGGGCACCCCCGCCGCCGGTGAGGTGCGGGTCTACTACAAGACCCCCGACATCGCCGCCTTGCGCGAGCGCTGGACCGCGCAAGGCGTCATCGCCTCGCCGATCATCCCCTTGCCATTCGGCAAAATCTTCGAGTTTGCGACACCGGATGGCTATACGCTGACGGCGATGGAAGTGGCGTAGAACGGGCGTAGCTACGCCCGCACGCGCCGGGGCCGCCGGAAGTGCCAAGCGGCGGCCCCGGCGCGTGCGGACACGAGACCCGTCCGAGCGGTTCGGTGCCACTAATGGCGCATTGCCTCATTATGGAGGTCTTGACCCACGGCGGCAGATCCCGTGGCCGCAGGCCCCCAGCCGGGATTTGTCCCGTGCGAAATCACGGGGATTTAATCCCGGACTCCCACGCCTCGCAAGGAGCCCCATGCACCACCACACCGGCGTGCTCACCCCAACGCCACCGTTCGACCTCGCCCAGACCCTCGCCTTCCTCGATGGCTTCCCGCCATTGCGCGGTGAGCAGACGATCGCGCCCAGGACACTGACCAAAGCGATCATGGTCAACGGACAACCGCTCGGTTTCCAGGTGCGATCGATCGGAACGATCGAGGAGCCATGCCTGAACTACACCCTCTATGCCGCGGGAACCCTCGACGCGGCGACGATCACCGCCGCCGAGGATCGGCTGACCTTCTTCCTCGGTCTGGATGACGATCTACGCCCGTTCTATGCGCTCGGGCGGGCCGATCACGCCTTCGCGCCGGTCATCGAGTTACTCTATAGCTACCACCAGATCAAGTTCCCGACGCCGTTCGAAAACGCCTGCTGGGCGATCCTCACGCAGCGCACGCCGATGACGGTCGCCGCACAGCAGAAAGCGGCGCTGATCGCGCGCTATGGCGGTAGTGTCACCGTGGCAGGCACGGAGTATGCCGCTTTCCCCGACGCCCCAGCGCTCGCCACCGCCGACCCGGACGAGTTGACCGCGATTGTCGGCACCACCCGCCGCACGAACTATCTCCTCTCCACAGCGGAGGCATTCGCGGCGGTCGATGAGGGCTGGCTACGCACGGCCCCGTGGACGGAAGTCGAACGCTGGTTGCTCGGGATCAAGGGGATCGGCGCGTGGTCGGCCAGCTTCATCCTGATTCGCGGTCTGGGGCGGATGGAAACCTTGCCACGCGGCGAGTCGCGGCACGGCGAGATCGTCTCCCGCCGCTATCTCGCGGGCAAACCCGCGACCGAGGCCGAAGTCACCCGCATCGCCGCTCGCTACGGCGCGTGGCAAGGTTACTGGGCGCACTACCTCCGCGCGGTGGGGTAGGCACAGCGGCTAGAGGCAACAGACTGGTACAATTTGCGAAGGGGGCTTCTGGATACCCCTCCCGCTCACCGAATGCCGGAAACACCTCACGAATTGCGACGGATTGATGTTGTCGTTCCGTGCCCTGGTCACAATCTCGCGCCCGCTCTTCTGGTTCAACACGGCGGTGCCCTACGCCTGGGGCTGGCTGATCTCCGGGCGGCAGCTCGACGTGCCGACGATCGTGCTGATCCTCTATTTCACCTTCCCGTTTAATTTGCTGCTGCACGGCGTCAACGACATCTTCGACTACGAGTCGGATCTGCGGAACGCGCGCAAGAACTCGGCGGAAGGGGCCTTATTGGTCAATCCGGGCAATTTCCGGCCCCTCGTCTTCCTCATCGTCGCCTGGAATGCTCCGGCGCTCCTCGCCCTGCTGCTCCTCGGCTCCGGCGCGGCGATCGCCGCCTTCGTCGGCCTGCTCGCCTTGAGCATCGCCTACAGCGCCCCGCCGCGACTGAAGGGCCGACCGGGACTCGACTCGCTGTCGAACGTCCTGTATGCGGGGTCGTTGCTCGTCTCGGTCCTGGCGAACGGGGTCGCGCCGACGCCGTGGGCGGCGGTCGGCGCGTTCGCGCTCTGGGCGATCGCCTCGCACGCCTTCACCGCGATCCAGGATCTCCCCGCCGATGCCGCAGCGGGGATCCGCACCGTGGCCGTGGCGCTCGGGGCGGTGCCGACGGCGATCGTCGCACTCGCCCTCTACGCGCTCGGGGCGTTCCTCCTACGCGGGATCGCCACCCCGATCCTCTCGCTCCTCTTCGCCTTCTACGCGGCCCTCGTCGCGGCCTTCCTGCTCGGCGGGCGCTCGTTCGATCTCGCCCACCGCCTCTACCGCGTCTTCTTCAGCGCCAATATCGTCGCCGGGGCGGGGATCTCCCTGGCATTGATCTGGCAGCAGCGGCCGATCATCCCCTGGCCGGTCGCCGGGGCGTTGATGATGGTGTTAACGATCCTCACCGGCGCGGCGTTAAGCTGGGTGACCTGGCAGCGGGCCAGCGAATCCGGTCAAACGGCGGAAGGTGGGGTATGAGCGGTCGCAGACGGATAGGGCTGATCATCTTGGGAGTTATCGGCGCGCTGCTGCTGGCGTGCGTGGCGTCGGGGGTCTTCGGCGTGGTCTTCTACCTCATGTCCGGTGGTATCGATATCCCCTACCCCGATGGGCCACCGCCGACACCGAGTGGCAAACCGTGACGCTCAAGCAGACCGATGAGGCAGGATGACAGCATCTCTTCCTAACTTGCGCCGCCGCGTCGTCGTGATCGGCACGGGGCTCGGCGGGCTGGCGGCGGCGATCCGGCTGGCGAACGCGGGCTGCGCGGTGACGATCGTGGAGGGCGGCGCGCGACCGGGCGGCAAACTCGGCACGCTGGAATTGGGCGACTTCCGCTTCGACACCGGCCCGACGATCTTCACCCTGCCGCAACTGCTCGAAGATCTCTTTGCCGAGTCGGGCGAGCGCCTGGCCGACCATCTCGATCTCGTCCCGTGCGATCCGTCGTTCCGCTTCTCCTTCCGCGATGGTACGGAGATTCGCTGGACGGAGAATCTGCGCGAACTCCTGGCGCAACTCGCGGCGCTCGACCCGCGCGATGCGGGCGGCTTCCTGCAATTCCTGGCGCGGTCGAGCAGCATTTATGACGAGTTGATGGCCTACTTCTTCCGGCGCTCGTTCAGCAGTCCGCGCCAGATGTTCACGCCGCGCGTCGCCCGCGCCGGGCTGACCCTCGACGTGATCCTCACCCTCGACGCGCGGATGCGCCGCTACTTCCGCGATCCGCATCTGCGCCACATCATGACCTTTAAGTCGATCTATGTCGGCACGCCGCCGACGCAGGTCCCCGCCGCCTACGCCGCGATCCCCTACCTGGAGTTCGTCTACGGCGTCTGGTACGTGCGCGGCGGGCGCGGCTTGCACGCGATCGCAGAGGAATTGGCAGCGTTGGCCGAGCGTCGCGGCGTCGAGATCCGCTACGCCGCGCCGGTCAAGGAGATCGCGGTCGGGCCGGATGGTGTGCGCGGCGTCATCCTCGCCGACGACGAGTTCATCCCCGCCGCATCCATCGTCTCCAACGCCGATCTGGTCCACACCTACGGCGAACTGATCGCGCCGCGCTGGCGACGGAAATACACCGACGCGCGACTGGCCCGCTACGAGGCGTCGTCGTCGGCCTTCATCCTCTATCTCGGCGTCGATCGGACCTACCCGCAGTTGCTGCACCACAACGTCTTCTTCCCCGCCGACTATGCCGGGGAGATGCGGCGGATCTTCGTGGACAAACGCCCGCCCGCCGACCCGACGATCTACATCGGCGACTTCGCCAAGAGCGACCCGACCCTCGCCCCGCCCGGCGCGTCGTCCCTCTACGTCCTCGCGCCGGTGCCGCACATCACCCCGGCCTTCGATTGGGCCAGCGAGTCCGACCGCTATCGCGATCTGGTGATCGGCAAGGTCAAGGCGCTCGGCCTGCCGGACATCGAGGAGCATATCGTCGCGGAGGCGCGCTGGACGCCGCTCGACTTCGTCGCGCGCCACCACAATAACCAGGGCTCGATCTTCGGACTCTCCGGCAAGTGGTCGCAGAGCACCTTTTTCCACCCGCCGAACCGCTCCGAGGAGGTCCGCGGCCTCTACTTCGCCGGTGGCAGCGCCCAGCCCGGCGGCGGGATCCCCCTCGTCCTCCTCTCGGGCGAGATCACGGCCAATCTCGTGATCGAAGACCTGCACGAATGACGAGTGACGAATGACGAATGACGAATGGGATTCCGCCCCCCCGCGCCCCCAAGATTGGAGGGAGCGAGGCGATAGTGGCACCGGGAGACCCCGCGAAGGCCACCGCCTTGCAGCACCTCCTGCCCCCCCCAGCATTGGAGGGGCAGTGGGACAACTCATTCGTCATTCGCCATTCGTCATTCGTCATTCCCCGTTGGCCGTCTACCAGGCGATCAGCTGCTTCCTCCTCGGCGTGATGGCGATTATCGGCGTGACGAATCTGCGGGAGTTGCGGCGCAGGCGTCGCGCGCAGCACACGCTGCCACCAGAACCGCCGCGCGTGTCGATCCTCGTACCGGCGCGGGATGAGGAACGGACGATCGGGGTGTGCGTGACGTCGCTGGCGGCGCAGGATTATCCGGCTGGGCGTTTCGAGATCGTGGTGCTGGATGATCGCTCGACCGATCGGACGGGGCGGATCGTCGCGGGGTTGGCCGCGCGGCATCCGGCGATCCGACCCCTGTCCGGCGGCGCGCTCCCCGACGGTTGGGGCGGCAAGGCGCACGCCTGTCAGCAACTCGCCGACGCCGCGACCGGCGACTGGTTCCTCTTCGTCGATGCCGACACGACGCACGCGCCGGGGATGCTGCGCGGCGTCATCGGCACGGCGCTGGCACACGACGCGGCGGCGCTAACCCTGCTGCCGAGGATGCGCGCGGAATCGTTGGGCGAACGATTGCTCGTGCCGCACCTCTTCTTCTTCCTGCTGGCGTTGCAACCACTCGCCCTGCTCGAACGCCCGCGAGAGTCCCGCTTCATCTTCGCCAACGGCCAATTTTTCCTCGTCCGGCGCGATCTCTACCGGCGCGCGGGCGGTCACGCCGCCGTGCGCGAGCAATTGATGGAAGACCTGGCACTCGGGTTGCGTTGCAAACGCGCGGGCGCACGCCTGCTGCTCCTCGATGGTGGCGATTGGGTCAGTTGCCGGATGTACGAGGGTTTCGCGGCGACGTGGCGCGGCTTCGTCCGCAGCCTCCAGGCAGGCCACCGCCTCGCCCCGACCTATCTGCTCAGCATCGGCTCGATGACCATCCTGTTCTTCGCCGGGCCATTCGTCATCCTGCTGGCCCTCTTGCTGGGGCGGGTGCGCGGTCGCCGGTTGGCCCTGGCGTTCGGGCAGGTCGCGGCGCTCCTCGTTATCCGTACCATCGTCGGGCGGGGGTTGCGCCAACCGGCGCGCGAGATCGCCCTCTTCCCGCCCGGCGCATTCGTCCTCAGCGCCGCCGTGCTGACCACCTTCTGGCGCGCCCTGCGCGGCCAGGCGATCGAGTGGCGCGGGCGGGCGTATGGGAACCTCTCCCCCGGCCCCTCCCCTCCAGGGGAGGGGTGACTCGTCGGGATGCCATTGCCTCCTAATTGGCGATTGTTGACGACTACACGCTGTATTTCAAAGTCGGCGTTCAGGACTATCCACACCCTCCCTTGTAGGAGAGGGTCGCCGACACAGCGGCGGGGAGAGGTCCGTCCCCCTCCGGACTCACGACTCACGACTCACGACTCACGACTATAATCTCCCTAACGATGACGACACCGTGGGGGAAGGATAGGGATAAGACAGATGGCGGACATCGAGCAGGCGCGCTTGCAAATGCTGGTCGGCGCGCACCGGCAAACATTCGGGCAGCTCCCGACGATCGTCGCCCAGGCACCGGGGCGGGTCAATCTGATCGGCGAGCACACCGACTATAACGACGGGTTCGTGCTCCCCGCCGCGATCGATCGCGATGTCGTGCTGGTCGCCACGCCGCGCCCCGACCGCCGCCTGCGGATCCAGTCGCTGAACGCGGAGGGGCTGGCCGACCTCGATCTCGATGAACTCGAAGCGAACGACGCCTGGCACGACTACGCCGCCGGGGTCGCCGATGCGCTCCAGCGCGGTGGCTACCGCCTCTTCGGGCTGGATGCCACGGTCGCCGGGACCGTGCCGCTCGGGGGCGGGCTCAGCTCATCGGCGGCGTTGGAGGTAGCGACGGCCTTCGCGCTGGCGCTGGCGAGCGATCTCAGCATCACCGAGCGCGAAATAGCCCTGCTCTGCCAGAAGGCCGAGAACGATTTTGTGGGCGCGAAGGTCGGCGTGATGGACCAATTCGTCAGCGTCTTCGGGCAACCCGACCACGCGATCTTCCTCGACTGCCGCACGCTCGAAACCCGGCCTATCCCCTTGCCTTTACAGGCGAATGATCTGGCGCTCGTCGTCTGCGACAGCGGCGTGAAGCACGCGCTCGCCGGGGGCGAGTACAACCGCCGCCGCCAGGAGTGCGCCGGGGCCGTCACAATTCTCAAGGGCAAATATCCCGAAATCGACAATCTCCGCGACGTTACCTCGTCGATGTTGCGGGCAGCCGTGGATCGCTTCGGCGCGGACGACCAGACCCTCTTGCGCCGCGCCCGCCATGTGGTCAGCGAGAATGCGCGGGTGGAGCAGACGATCGCCGCGTTGAGGCGCAACGATTGGAGCGCGGTCGGCTCCGCGCTGTGGGCATCGCACGCCAGCCTGCGCGACGACTACGAGGTCAGCGTGCCGGAGATCAACGCGCTGGTCGAGATCGCGCGCGGCGTGCGCGGCGTCCTCGGTGCCCGCCTGATGGGCGGCGGCTTCGGCGGCAGTACCCTGACCCTCGTGCGCCGCGACGCGATCGACGCCTTCACCGCGGCGGTCGCCGCCGAATACCCGCAGCAAACGGGCCAGGAAGCGACCGTCTATCCCGTAGAAATTGTCGGCGGGGCGCGCGTCGGCTGGGTCGAACTCAGCGACAACGAAGCGGGCTAGCGCCCGCCCCCCGCGTGGGGGAGCAGTTCATCCCCCCATACACAAAGGCGGCGGCGAGATTTTCTCGCCGCCGCCCCGATCGTCTCGGTCGCGATGCCACCCTAGCGACCCATCAGCTTGCCGAGCATCCCCTGCACGTTCTCGCTGCTGAGGATGCCGCCACCACCCTCGCCGCCGCCGCCGCCGGTGACCATCCCCATCAGTTCACCGGCGTGCTGCTGCGCGAAGTCGGCGACCACCTGCGCGACCTGCTGTGCCTTTTCCGCGTCGAGACCGGCCCGATCTTGCAGAGTCTGCACTAATTGACCCAGAACCTGCTCTTGCATCATGCGCTCCTTGTGCTGTTGGCCCGCCACGTTGCGTACCACGATATACGCCGCAGGAAGCGTACCATTGACCGATAACCCGCTGTCGCGCATAACCCGCGCGGGGCGTCAGCCGCGCCGACCGTTAACGAACGGCGCGGGTCTGGCGAGCAAACGGACCGTATGCGGCACAGGGCGGTGGAGGGAGAGCGCAGGATCGGCTGGCCACAGCGGTGCTCGGCTGGCCTCCCCGCCGTGAACGGGGGCGTGGCAAGGCAACCCCTCAGTTCGTAACGCCTTGTACCCAGCTCAAGGAGTGGGAGCGAGACAGACCGGGCCGCTGGCATTGCGCCAGCGGTCCTATACTTTTCACCCCTCGGCAGCACTACGAAAACCCTTGCTCTAGCCGCGAAATACCGTTTGTTCATCATCGTTCATCGCCGCTTATCCCGGCTAATTGCTCCCCGGTTGCTCCCCGGTTGCTCCCCGGAACCTTCGTGCCGGTCGGCACCCGCCCCGCCCCGCCCCACCAGCGCTGCCCCGCCTCGCCCTTGCGAAGTTCGCACGCTTGTGCTATACTTCCCGTCGCGCGTAGCTCAGATGACGCGCACCGCAGGCCGAAGGAGTAGGGCCGCCCCCGATGGCGGCGAGCGCGTTCCACCACCCGGCGAGCTACCGGGGATCGCGCACCGAGCGGACAGGCACCGCCCTGGAAGATGGGCAACGTCCGGCCACACGTACTTTTGTGTACCGTGTGGAGCATCACCCCCATGTCGCGCTTACCCTCGACCACCCCCGCCACCCCGATCAGCAGCATCCCCAAGCAGACTTGTTCATTCGAGATCGCCGCGCGCCGCTTCGGGTACGGCAAAAATAGCGCGTACGCCGCCCTACGGGCGGGGACTTTCCCCGTGCCCGTGATCCGCTCCGGGCCGCAGGGCCGCGTGATCCGGGTGCCGATCAAGGCAATCGACGACATCCTCGGCCCCCTCCCCCCGGCGAGCGCGACCGCGTAGCCGCACGCCCGACGCACCCCGCCCCGCGAGGGGCGAACGGGGGCCACCCCCTCGGCCCAAAAACGCCTGTTCGGACCCCGCTAGACCCCCTCACAGTTTCGCGCCGAACCTCGCGCAAGAGCGCAGATCGGGCGAACGCCCTATAACATCTTCCGGTCCTCTCATTTCTATCGACCCCCCCCCGAGGAGCCACCCCTTGCCCACCATGATCGACTGGGTGTCCTGCGTAATCCCCTGTCGGCTCGACACCCCCATCAGCGACGGCACGACCGTCACCCTCGACCGTGACGGCAACACCGTCCGCGTCACCGACCACCGGGCCACGCTGCGCGGGAGCTACGATACCGCCGCCACCGTGCGGAGCCGTGGTAACTCGCTCCTCGTGTCCGTGAACCCCGCCAAATGGAATGCGGGACACAACGCTTTTGGCACCAACAACCTCCAGCACGCGATCATGCCCGTATTCTTCGACCTCGCGGACAAGCTCGGCCTGATGCCCAGGCACGCCGACATCGACGCCTGGTTGGCGGGCGACTACCACTTGACGCGGCTCGACCTCGCCCGCACCTACCACGTCGGCACGCCCGCCGACGTGGCCCACATCCTGGCCGCTTGCGCGACCGTCACCCGCATCCCCCGGCAGGAAAAAGTCATCACCGGGGCCACGGTGCGCCTTGGCAGGCGTGGCAGCCGCTGGTCGCTATCTCTCTACGACAAATTGACCGAAATGGGTAAGCACCCGCCCTCCCCGCTCCTGCCTGCCGACGACCAGGAACGCCTCGCCGCGTGGGCAACCGGAAAGATTCGTTTCGACCTGAGCATCGGCCCCAAGACCTTGAGCGAGCGCGGCTTACAGCGTGGCAGCGCGTGGACCCCCGAAGTCGCGGAGGCGATCATGTCCGAGAGGATACAAAGGGTGCAATTCAGCGACACGATCCGCCTCGCGGACGACGTGATCGACACGCTCCCCGGCACGTTGGTGGGCGTGTATGAGGCGTGGCGCAGCGGGCGTGACGTGCGGCGACTGTTCGCCCCGGCGACTTTTTATCGACACCGTAAAGCCCTCATCGCGCACGGGATAGACATCGCCCGCCCGCGCCCGCGCGTCGTCACGGCTGCGAACGACTACGCCGGAGGTGTGCCGTTGGCCGCCCTCTTCTCCGGCCCCGGCGTACCCGTACCCGACTGGTCACACCCCAGCGCGACCGCCGCCTGATCGCCCCGGCGAATGCACAACGGCGCGTCTCGACACACACGCAACAGAATGTCATACACGCAATCATGTGTTTAGCATTGACCCATTGTGATCGGTTATCCTGGACCGTGAAGGGGACCCGATGGCGACCCTAATCGTGGCTAACAATGGTGACGAGGACTGACCACATGTATTCCTTGCGGCACCGCGCGCACATCCGCAACCCGACCCACCCTGCCAGAGGGCCACCGCGCTGCAGAAAGCCGGCCCGCGCGCGAAAATTTGCCGCCCCGCTGCGGACTGACAAGCCGCAAGCTTGATCTTCGATTGCCGCGTATCACGAGGATATTGACGTTGAAGGAAGACACAATGATTGACCATGAAGATTACGATCGTCGCCTGCTCGCACACGCGCGCTCCGTGGGCGGCATCGCCTATGAAATCATGACCGTGACCGGTGACGAGAGCGAAGTCTTCACGGTGGACGCCGAAACGCTATGCGAAGCGATCGAGAGCGGACACCCGCCAGTTGTGGCGATCCTGCGCGTAGCCTCCCCGGCAGGGTGTATCGCGGCCTTGCCCGACCCGCTCGACAGATTCGAGCGGCGCTGGATGCTGGCGATTGCCGGGCCGGTCTACCTGGACTGGCTCGGCCCGGACACCGGCACGGGGACGCGATGACGACCGACTCCCTCGATAATCCCCGACTCCGCGCCGCCCTCGACTACGCCGCGCGAGGGTGGGCGGTGTTCCCGCTGCAACACCCCACCGCCGAAGGGGAATGCTCCTGCGGGCGAAAATGCGAATTGTTCGGGAAGGTGACGGAGCGATGCGCGCCTGACGGCATCGGCAAGGGGCCTTTCGTCCACAACGGCCACTTGATCGCCACGACTGAGACGGAGAAGGTGCGGGAATGGTGGAGCGTGTGGCGGGAGGCGAACATCGGAATCAACCCGGCGTTGAGTGGACTGGTCGTCATCGACGTGGACGCCCACGACCCCCGCCACCGCCTGCCGTTCGCCCAACTCACGGCGCTGATCGGGAAAGAAGCGTTGAAGACGCTGACCGCCCGCAGCGCGAACGGTGGACGGCATTTCTATTACCGTGCGCCCGAGGGGGTGAAGATTGTCGGGGGGATGAACCGTCTAGGCGAAGCGATCGACGTGTGCGCGCACGCCTTGGCGGTTGGCGTGTACGTTGTCGCCCCGCCCTCGCGACTCGCCACCGGGCGGTACGTTTGGGTAGACGCTGGACCTGACAGACGGGCGGTGCTGGACCTCCCGCCCGCCCTGATCGAGCGCCTGCGCGAACGCCCTCGCGAGGGGGAATAATGCCCCTCGCGCCCTTCCGTCGCTCCTGGGGCATCCTGGCAATCCTACAAGTGGTTTCAAAACCACAATCGTGTCCCGGCTAACCATAGTGGTGCAGTGAATGTCTGTGATGTTCGCGGCTGGCGGCTGGAGCCGCGCCACGCCGAGGTGCCGGCCGCAACGACCGCCTCCTCCAGTTCAGCGGAGGAGGCGTGGTGAACGCCGGTATCGCCGGCCCGGGCCGGCGCACTCACCGCCCGGCGAGCCGCGCGACGACGGGCGCGAAGGCCTCGACATCGGGCGGCATGACGGAGACGTGGGAGATGCCGTGCCGCTCCCGCAGGGCGCGGAGGCGCTCGGCGATCGCGTCGGCGCTGCCGACGAGGTAGTACGGCGAGGCGAGCACCTGCTCCGGGGTGCGGCCGCGAGCGCGCGCGATTTCCTCGGCGGCCTCCCGCGGCGTATCGGTCACCGCCACCCGCCAGATGAGGATCGCCAGCTCCAGCCGCGCGAACCGCGCCCCGGCCGCCTCGCGCACCCACCCGACCTTCTCGGCCAGCTCCTCCTCGCTGTCCTCCGCCAGGGCGAGCCCGCCGCCCGGCAGCGCCCTGGCGACCAGGCCGACGCTGTCCGCCTCGCGCGCGGCGAAGCCGAGCAGGCGCTTGCCCCCGCCCCCGATGAAGATCGGCGGGTGGGGCCGCTGCACGGGGCGGGGCGCGTTCTCCAAGTCGCGGATGGTGTAGTGCCGGCCGTCGAAGCTGAATGGCCCACCGGCCCACAGCCCCTTGATGATCCGCGTGGCCTCCTCCATCCGCCCGACCCTGACCCCGGCCGGCTCGAAGGGGATGCCCGTCTGGTCGTACTCCCGCTTCTGCCAGCCCGCGCCGATGCCGAACTCCAGCCGCCCGTCGCTCAGCAGGTCGATGGTCGCCGCCTCCTTCGCCAGGAGCGCCGGGTGCCGGTAGTCGTTGTCGAAGACGGTGCAGGCCACGCGCAGCGTGCTGGTGGCCGCGGCGGCGGCCATGAGGGCGGGGACCGCGGCGAGCGTGCCGGTGGAGAAATGGTCGCCGATGCCGAGGACGTCGTAGCCCCACGCCTCGATGCGGCGGGCCTGCTCGACCCAGGCCGCGGCCGAGGGGGCCGTGAACGCGGCGGCGAGGAAGCGGAACGGGCGCGACGTCGGCATGGGCCCCTCCTTGCCCCGCGGCGCTGGCGCGGGGGCGATCGGCGTGCATATCGTGGACAGGTCGTCGAGTCTACCCTCGCCGGCCCTACGGCGCAACCGCGTGCGCCAGCCGATCGACGCAGAGGAGCATGGCCACGAAGGTCATGAAGCCCGCATAGACGGCGAGGAGGCGCTCCCAGCGGATCAGGACGCGGCGGTAGTTGCCGAACCACGCGAAGGTCCGCTCTACCGTCCAGCGCCGCGCGTACTCCTCCCGGCGGGCCACGACCGGGCGACCGCGCTTCGCCCGCCACGATGCCGGGCGGCGCTTCGCCGGGATGCACGTGCCGATGCCCCGGCGGCGCAACAGCTGACGGAATGCGGCGCTGTCGTACCCGCGGTCCGCCACCAGGCGCTCCGGCCGCTGCTTCGGCCGCCCGCGCCGCCGCGGCACGCGCACGGCATCGAGGGTCTGCTCCGCCAGCGTCACCTCGGCGAGCTGCGCGCTGGCCAGTTGGAGGCCGAGCGGGAGGCCCTGCCCGTCCACGACCAGCATCCACTTGGTCCCCTTCCCTTTGCGGGTCAGCCCGACCGCCTCGCCCCCGTTCTTCGCCGGGGCGAACGAGCCGTCGAGGAAGGCGTAGGTCCAGTCGAGGCGGCCCCGGGCGTCGAGGCGGCCGAGGATAGTGCGCCAGAGGCGCAGCCAGGTGCCGTCCTCCTGCCAGGTCTTGAGCCGTCGCCAGACGGTGGTGGGCGCGCCGTAGCGCCGCGGCAGGTCCTGCCAACGACAGCCGCTCCTGAGCACGTAGAGGATGCCCTCCAGCGTCTTGCGGTCGTCGGCCCGCGGCCGCCCGGTCCGGGCGCGCGGCGGCAAGAGCGGTTGGATAATGGCCCACTGGCCATCCGTCAAGCGCACTTTACTCATACGCAAAGTGTAATAGTTACCCTTTTGAAACTGCCTCTAGGATCACTGATAGTAACGTAGATTCTCCACCCCGAACTGACCGACTCCGGGTGACGTGGGAGAGTGGAAGGCGCGCGGCTCGCCGCTGTGGTTGTACGCCCGCTCGATGCGGGTATCCGTCTGCCGGATGACCGCCTCTAGCGCGGCGTCATCCTGGTCCGCGTTCGGGAATTCGTGCAGCACCTGAATGTGCTGATCGAGGCACGCTTGCCGCCCTTCCCGGTTGCGGCGCGAATCGGCGGATCGCCAGCCCTGCGCGAAGTCGCTCAACGTCGATCCTCCGGCCTTCACGATGTTGAGGTATACGCGGAAGCTGCCAACAATCTGGGCCGCGCGGT
This sequence comes from Thermomicrobiales bacterium, assembly GCA_036563365.1. Lineage (GTDB taxonomy): Bacteria > Chloroflexota > Chloroflexia > Thermomicrobiales > CADCWN01 > CADCWN01. Next base: position 192 of record DATCMP010000139.1, on the reverse strand, counting down.
AGAGTTGGCACACCCAGTCGAGGAACACCCAATAGAAGCCGAGCATCCCCGTCAACACGACTTGCTGATGACCATCGTGCTCGTTCGGGTATACGAGTCGGGCAGTGGCGTACTCGATGTAACCGCTCCGCTCCGCCAGCATGAAGGCGTTGAGGCGATTTGTCTGCTCGCCCCCGCGTATCGCGCTGTCCG
>DATCMP010000135.1:0-2105 GCA_036563365.1 Thermomicrobiales bacterium | reverse complement strand
CCCCGCCGCCCGGCACCGATGCGAGGGCTTATGTTGCGCTTCCTCCTCTCGCGGCTTGTCACCACCGTGCCGGTCCTCTTCGGGGTGTCGTTGCTGGTCTTCATGATGCTCCATCTCGTGCCGGGCGATCCGGTCAAGATGATGCTGAGTGAATTCCAGACGACGCCGCAACAGGTCGAATTGCTGCGCTCGCAGTTGCACCTCGATGAGCCGTTGCCGCAGCAGTATGGCCGTTTCGTCGTGAATGCCCTGCGGGGCGACCTCGGCCTCTCGATCCGCTCGAAACGCCCGGTGCGTAACGAGATCGGCGAGAACCTCGGTTCGACGTTGCAACTGGCGGCGGCGGCCCTCCTGATCGCCATCGGGATCGGGATGCCGCTCGGGATCATCGCCGCGTTGAAGCAGCATAGCTGGTTCGACATCGGCCCGATGATCTTCGCCCTGAGCGGCGTGTCGATGCCATCGTTCTGGTTGGGACTGTTGCTGATCTTCCTCTTCTCGTTGCGCCTGGGGTGGTTCCCGGCCACCGGCGGCGGCGATCTCAAGCACCTGATCCTGCCCGCCCTGACCCTCGGCCTCGGCGCTTCGGCGATCATCGCCCGGCTGACGCGCTCCTCGATGCTGGAAGTCTTGCGACAGGATTACATGACCACGGCGCGCGCGAAGGGGCTCAACGAAACGATCGTCGTCCTGCGGCACGGGCTGAAGAACGCCCTGATCCCGGTCGTCACGATCTTCGGCCTGCAATTCGGCAGCCTGCTGGCCGGGGCGGTGGTGGTCGAGACGGTCTTCGCTCGCCCGGGGATCGGTCGCCTGATCGTCAACTCGATCCTCGCCAAAGATTTCCCGATGGTCCAGGGGATCATCCTCTTCACCGCAACCGCCTATGTCGTTGCGAATCTGCTGGTCGATCTCGCCTATGGCCTGCTCGATCCGCGTATCCGGATCGGCTGACGCGGCCCGCGCGATGGTCTATTCGTTGCCCGGAGGGATCATGGTTCAGGCTCGGATGCTCAATGCCGACCGCCAGGAGGAACTGGCCGCCTATAAGGGCGAGACGCGGTGGCGAGTTTTCTGGCGGCGTCTGCGACGGAGTAAGGGCGCGCTCGTCGGCCTCGTCATCCTGACCGTGCTGGTGATCGCCGCCATCGGCGCGCCGCTGATCGCGCCATACAACCCGATCAAAATCACCGACGACGCGCTTTTCTCGCCCGGCTTCCCGTACCTGATGGGTACCGACCAGTACGGGCGGGATATTTTCAGCCGTATCCTGCACGGTGCCCGTATCTCGCTGATTATCGGCCTGATCTCGGTCGGTATCGCCGCCGCCTTCGGGGTGTTGATCGGCATGATCGCCGGGTATTACGGCAAACAGATCGATGCGACCCTGATGTGGGTCGTCAACGTGATGCTGGCCGTGCCGGGGATCCTGCTGGCGCTCGCGATCATCACGATCCGCGGCGAGCCGAGCCTCGCCAACCTGATGATCGCGGTCGGGATCTCCGGTATCCCGACCTACGCGCGGCTGGTGCGCGGCTCGGTCCTCGCGGCGAAAGAAAATCTCTACGTCGAGGCCGCGCGGGCCAGCGGCGCACCAACCTGGATGATCCTCTTCCGCCATCTGCTGCCGAATGTGATCGCGCCGGTGATCGTGGCCGCGACGCTGGGGACCGGCACCGCGATCCTCGCCGCCGCGTCGCTCTCCTTCCTCGGATTGGGGAGCCAACCGCCGTCTCCGGAATGGGGCCGGATGTTGAGCGAAGGGCGCGGCTATCTGCGCGATCAGTGGTGGATCAGCACCGGCCCCGGCCTCGCGATCATGCTGACCGTGCTGGCGATGAATTTGCTCGGCGACGGTTTGCGCGACGCGCTGGACCCGCGACAGACGCGGTAGGGGTGGGAACTGACCTCTCCCCGCCGCTGCGGCGGCGACCCTCCCCTAAAGAGGGAGGGTGAAGGGCCATCGCCACGCAATGCCTCTATCCCTTCTCCTAGTATTGGGAGAGGGGGTGGCGAGCGAGGGTGAGCCGGGGGTGAGGGCCGATCGCACCACGCAACAGAAGGAGTGGCATGACTGTGACACCGCTCGGACAAGCCGGACCGAT
>DATCMP010000128.1:0-13063 GCA_036563365.1 Thermomicrobiales bacterium | reverse complement strand
CTGGCGTCGCAGCGATCCGGGAACGGATTACCGGCCGCCGGTGCGGAGGTGTAGCCCGCCGTGCGGCCGATCAACGCCGCCGCCTGGGCGCGCACCACCGGGCGGCCCGGCTCGAAGGTGGTCGGGCTGGTCCCCTTGATGAAGCCGCGCGACGCCAGCTGGATGATCGCCTCGGCGGCGGGGTCATTGCTCGGCACGTCGCTGAAGCCGACGCGCGGGGCGAAGGTCGCCTGCACGGCGCGGTCCCGGGAGATGCTCAGGTTGAGGGGGGTCTTGATCCCGACGAACTGACCATCGACCGTCCAACCGATGAAGATGTTGTTCGCGGCGGGTACGGCGCTGAGGCTGACGACGCCGCCCTGGCTGATGCTGGCCCCGTTGGCGATCGTCTTGCCATCGGTGCCGTTAGTCACGCTGCCGCTCCCGACGACCGTGACGGTCGCCTTGTAGCTCGGCACCGACGGTGGGGTCGAGCCGTCGCCGTACGGCGGGCGCGGATTGGCGAGGTACGGGAAGGCGGTCTGGAACGGCAGATCGTTGGCGTTGACGCCGTCGCCGAGGGCGGGGTTCACCGCCGTCGGGCGGCAGGGCGTGCCGCCGGCCAACGGACCACCCGGCTGGCAGAGGATCCCGGCGATCGCGAGCAACTCGATGTCGGCGACATCGTCGGCGAGGCGGCGACCGTTCGGGAAACCGTCCAATTGGCCGCCGAGGACGCCCAACCGATTCACCGTGTTGGGATCGGCGGTGCTCGGCGCGATCGACATGTTCAGGCGCAGCATCTCGGACGCCGTCACGCCCGGGGGTTGATTAATCCCCGGCACGCCGGTCAGGAAGACCGTCACGAGGTCCTGGCGGTTCGTGGTCGGCGTGTCCGTGTCGATGCCGAGCGCCACGAAGAGCCGCGCCAATTCCGGGTCGGTGACGAGCGGCAGGAAGCCGCCGTCGCTCGTCGGGGTGAGCTCCGTCGCGTTGAATTGATCCTTCAGGCCCAGCGGCACGACGGCCTCATTCACCAGCGGCATACCGAGGCGGGAAACCTGGGTATACGCGCCCGAGGGGGTCGAGTTACCGTTGCCATCGAGGACCGTCATCGTCTGGCGGCTAGACGTGCTCCAGACGCCGATCACCGGGCCGTTCGTCCCTTGCAGGAACGACTTCGGCACCTGGAGGATCAGGCTATTCACGCTGAGGCCGCCGACGAAGTCGGTCCCGCCAGCGGGGTTGACCCCGAGCAGGTCGAAAGTGCGACCCAGGTCCACGAAGAACGGGTCGTCGCGCTGTCCGGCGAAGGTGGTCAGGGTGCCACCGCCCGGGAGGGCGATCCCCGACTTAATCGCCGCCGCCGCGAGGGCCGGATAGTTCGGGGCCGAGCGCGGCCCGACATTGACGGGCGGGGTGAGCAGATCGCTCCCCAGCACCGTCGGCACACCCTCGACGATGACGGTCAGGGTGTAGGTCTGGGGTCGATTCCAGTTCACGTAACGACCGTTGGGGAACATACCGCTCGGGGCCTCGTAGCTTATCGGCCCGACATTGTAGAGGAAGGTGTTCGGATCGACAGTCGTGGTGTCGAACTCGAAGCGGAAGGTGATGTCGACGTTGGCGTCGCCATCGTTGTCGATATTGATCTCATACCGCACATCGTCGCCGAACTTGTCGAAGTTCGGCCCGCCAGCAGGCAGTTGGAGCGGCACGTAGTTCGCCACGAGGGTCACGGTGTCGGTCTTGTCGGGGCTGACGAAGGCGTAGACATCGGTGCCGTCGGCGACCTTGTCTTCGGCGATCAGCGGGGCTTCACGGTGGCTGGATGCGCTCGACGGGATCGGCGTGAGACCGGCGAACAGGGCGGGCAGCAACCCGGTGAGGATAGCGACCACGCACAAGAGGCGTAGCCGCGAGCGACGCGAGATCGGCGATGACATCCCTTGTTCCTCCATGTCGATTCTTCGGGTTTCCCCAGGTGCCTCGGCGACGCAAAACCTCCTTCCATTACAAGCTAAGCACGGTCCGGTCTGACCAAATATTTGACCAGAGGGGGGCAGACCATACTCCCGATCACGGTCCAGGCGGGCGCGAATTGCGTAGCTAACGGCTGATACGTAACAACGACGTTGGCGGATGACACGGCGGGTAAAGGGGCAGTATTGGCACACCGGGATAGGCGATTGTAGACTGAGCGCACTCTGTCAGGAACGTACTGAAAAGTCAAGCAAGCGGGTCGGGCAGCAGCCGCGGAAGGAGCTGACGAACTGCCCCGAGCGGACGATGCATCCTGTCTGACATCATCGACGTAGCACACGCTACAATGATCGAGCGCAGCACACGAGTCGGGGAGGATAGGGTGGCACGGTCGCAGCCGAGGAAGCAGGTGGCGCAGCCGCAGCCGCAACGGTGGTCGGGTGCCGAGCGTCGACGATTGGTGCTCGGCCTGATCGCGCTGACGCTGGTGATCGGCGTCGTGGTCGGTTTGCAGATCCGGGCGACGCGCGAATCGGGTAGATCGTCGGCCGCCAACGGAGGGCTCGCGCCCGATCCGCGCCCGCTCTCCGAACGCCAACTCGAAACCCTCCAGGCGAAGCTACGGCAGAATCCGAACGACGTCAAGTCGCTCGGGCAACTCGGGCAGCTCTATCTCCAGCGGGCGCGCGAAACCGGCGATCCGGCGTATTACTCGCGCGCCGAGGCCGCCTTCACCGATGCGCTGGCGCGCGACAAGGGCGACATCACCGCGACGGTCGGACTCGGCTCGCTGGCCCTCTCGCGCCATCAGTTCCGCGAGGCATTGGCCTGGGGTGAGAAGGCGCGCACCCTGGCCCCGAAGACCGCAGCGGTCTATGGCGTCATCGCCGATGCCCAGACCGAACTCGGCCAATACCCCGAAGCGGTCGCGACGGTCCAGCAGATGGTCAACCTGCGGCCCGATCTCGCCTCCTACTCGCGCGTCTCCTATACCCGCGAATTGCACGGGCAGATCGATGGGGCGATCGAGGCGATGCAACGCGCGGTCGAGGCCGGCGATCCCGGCACCGAGGGGGTCGCCTGGACCCGCGTGCAGCTCGCCTCCCTCTACTTCAACACCGGCAGGCTGGCCGAGGCGGACCGCGAGTTCAGCCACGCGCTGGCCGAGGTGCCGAACTATATCCACGCGCTGGCGGGCCGGGGCCGGGTGGCGGCGGCCCGCGGCGACTATCCCTCCGCGATCGACCTCTACAAGCGCGCGACCGTGACGATCCCGGTGACGCAATACGTGATCGAACTCGGCGACATCTACGCCGCGACCGGGCAGAGCCAGGCGGCGGCGGATCAATACGCCCTGGTGCGCATCCAGATCAAGCTGCTGGCGGCGAACGGCAGTAACGACGACCTCGAATTCGCCCTCTTCGCCGCCGATCACCCGGAGGCAGCCGGCCTCTCACCGGCGGAGGTCGTCACCCAGGCCCGCGCGGCGCTGGCCGCGCGCCCGACCGTCTACGGGCATGGCGTCCTCGCCTGGGCGCTCTACCGCGCCGGACAATACGAGGAGGCCGCGCGCGAGAGCGCCCTGGCCCTCAGCCTCGGGACACAAGACGCGACGCTGCACTTCCACGCCGGGATGATCGCCAGGGCGCGCGGCGACCAGGGGGCGGCGCGCGAGCACCTGGAGACGGCCCTGCGGATCAATCCGAACTTTTCGGTGTTACACGCGCCCGAGGCGCGCACAGCCCTGGCGGGGCGATAGGGACGGCGGATGGTGGATGTCGCGCCTTGTTCACGACCGAAGACAAACGTGCCAGCCCAACGGCGAGGGAGTGGCGTGTCGCGCCGCCCGCGCTGGTCGCTGGTGGGCCTGCTCTGCGGCCTGCTCGCCGCCACCTGGGCCGGAACCGCCGCCGCCCATCCGCTCGGCAATTTTACGATTAACACCTACAGCCGTCTCGATTTCGCCGGGGATACGGTGCGACTCACCTACATCGTCGACCTCGCCGAGATCCCGACCTTCCAACTCATCCAGGAAGGGCGGCTCGATCCCGATAAGAATGGCATCCTCGACAGCGCCGAGGCGCGGGCATTCCTCGACGCGGAGCTGCCGCGCCTGCGCGACGGTTTGCAGCTGCTGGTAGGCGGGCAACCCGCCCCGCTCCAGTTGCTCGACCAATCGGCGACCTTCGTGCCGGGCCAGGCCGATCTGCCGACATTGCGGATCGAAACTCACCACACCGCGCCCCTCCCCGCCGGGTGGGCGAGCAACGGGGCGGTCACCTACGCCGACACTAACTATCGCGAGCGGTTGGGCTGGCGGGAGATCCTGGCGCGCGGCGGGCCAGGGATCGTCGTCAGCGGCATCACCGGCGACGATCAATCCGACGAATTGCTCGCCTACCCGCAGGAGCAGCTCAACAATCCGGTGGCACGCCGCGAGGTCGCGTTCGCCATCGCCCCCGGCGAAGGCGGGGCCACCGCGAATACCGCCGCCCGCGCCGCGGGGAGCGTCACCACCCAGGATACGCGGCGCGGCGGGGTCACAGCGCAGGTCGCGTCGTTGATCGGGGTCGAGGACCCGACCCCCACCGTGATCCTGGCCGCGATCGTCGGGGCGATCTTCTGGGGCGCGGCGCACGCCCTCTCGCCCGGGCACGGCAAGACGGTCGTCGGGGCGTACCTGATCGGCACGCGCGGTACGGCCAAGCACGCCGCCTTCCTCGGCCTGACGGTGACGATCACCCACACGGCGGGTGTCTTCGCGCTCGGCGGGGTCACCCTCTGGCTGGCGCGCTATCTGCTGCCGGAGCAACTCTATCCCTGGCTCAACGTCGCCTCGGGTCTGCTGGTCGTGATCATCGGACTCTCGCTCGTCGCGCAGCGCCTGCGCGGCGACAGCGCGACGCTCGCCGACCACGATCATGCGGAATTCGCCACACCGGCCCCCGGACAGGATGGCGCGGCCTGGCAACCGCTCGCCCACAGCCACGGCGGGCGGACGCATACGCACATGCCGCCCGGCGCGGCCAAGGGGGGCGTGACCTGGCGCAGCCTCTTCGCCCTCGGCGTGAGCGGCGGCCTGATCCCCTGCCCTTCGGCGCTGGTCCTCCTCCTGAGCGCGATCTCACTCGGGCGAATCGGCTTCGGCATGGTGCTGGTCGTGGCGTTCAGCGCCGGATTGGCGATCGTGCTGACGGCGATCGGGCTCCTCTGCGTCTACGCGCGGCGACTCTTCGCCCGCTTCTCCTTCGAGCCGCGTCTGCCGCGCTTCCTGCCGGTCGCCAGCGCTTTCGCGATCACCCTGGCCGGTGGTCTGATCGTTCTCGATGCGCTGCGCCAAGCGGGGATCGTCTGAGGGCATCGCCGTAGCGGATTATCCCCACCCTCCCCGCGTCGGAGAGGGTCGCCGCCGCAGCGGCGGGGAGAGATCAGTCCCTCGCCCATACCACAAACGTAGCAACGTGTGCGAAACGCAGCGACGAGCCGGGAGAACGCAATGATGTATCACCAGGGCGAGGGCATGGATAAACGGGCTCCGATGCCCGCCGCGCCGATGAAATACGCGGCGGACGGCTCGGTAGCCTGGGGGGAGATGTGGGACAGCTTCTGCGCCCTCGCCCTCGACGGCGGCCCGCCGCACCGCGCGACGTTGCTGGAAGGCGATACCGCCGCCGATCCCGCGAGCAACGGCTATCGTTTCGCCGTCGCCGAGATCACGCGTGGCGTCGCTGCGGTGAGCGGGCTCCCGCTCGCGCCAGCCGCGACGGGCTGGCTCGCCATCGAATGCCACTCCGCAGGGATGGCCCACTGGCTGGCCGAGGCGATCATCGAGGAGAATGTCGCGGCGCGCGCCCGGGGGGCGCAGCTCCTCGTGCCGGTCGGGGCCGATTACACCCTCACCGGCGAGATCAAGAACGTCATCACCGCCGTCGCCAAGACGACCCACTACTGGCGCGAACACCTGCCACCCGAAGTCAAGCAAACGTTGGAGTGGCAGGCCCGCCTCGGTGGCCTGCGCCAGCGGGTCGCGGGCTGGCTGGGGCGCAGCGCGGCGACGGGCGGCGGGTAGGTAGCCTGCTGGCGAAGCAGCAGATCGCCGGTCTACACCGGCGATTCATTCCCGCCGCGAATCGTTTACCGAACCAACGAGTCTCTCTCCATCCAAGCCGCCGATCGGTCTGCTAGGATAGCGGCGGCGCGCGAGAATGCCGCGCGCCACGAGTATGCACGGATGGAGCGACGATGAAAATCACCGACATCCAGACATTTCAACTACAGGGTCCGGAGTTGGCCGTGCCGATGCACCCCGCCTGGGCACCCGGCAGCACCTGGCACCGGTGGGGCGGCACGGTCTGCAAAGTCTTCACCGACGAGGGGATCGTGGGCCTCGGCTCGCCCGGCTATGCCTCCGCGCCGATCATCGAATCGTGGATCAAGCCGCAACTGATCGGCAAAGACCCGTTCGCGCTGGAGCAGCACGCGCGGATCTTCCGGGGCGCGGGCGCGGCCTGGGGGATCGAGATGGCCCTCTGGGACATCATCGGCAAGGCGTGCAACGTCCCGGTCTACAAGCTCTGGGGCGGCTTCCGGGACCGCGTCCCCGCCTATGCCTCGCTGATCGACGTGCGCTCCGGCGAGCGCCGCGCGGAGGATATCCTGCAGATCCAGGCCGATGGCTGGCGCGCGACCAAGCTGCGGATCCACGACTGGACGATGAAGGAGGATCTGGCCCAGGTCGAGGCGGTGCGCCGCGCGGTCGGCGACGATTTCACCATCCTGGTCGATGCCAATCAGGCGCAACAGCCCGGCACGCCGCAGCCCGATCTGAGCGTCGTCTGGACCTACGAGCGGGCGGTGCAGACCGCGCGCGAGTTGGAGAAGTTGGGCGTCTACTGGCTCGAAGAGCCGCTCGACCGCTACGACTACGACGGGCTGACGCGCCTCGCCGCCGCTGTGGACATCCTGATCGCCGGGGGCGAGAACAATCGCGGCCTGCACGAATATCGCGAGCTGATCGACCGCAACTGCTACGATGTCATCCAGGTCGAGGCGATGGTCGGGGAGACGATGACGCAGCTCCGCAAAGCCTGCGGGTATGCCGAGATGCACCGCAAGCAATGCGCGCCGCACCACGGCGGCGGCGGACTCGGCTTCATCGCCCACCTCCACCTCTGCGCCGCGATCCCCAACTGCCCCTACGTCGAGGTCTTCCACGATCTCCCCGGCCTCAGCAGCGATGTCTTCCAGTGGTATCTCGCCGAGCCGGTCCAGCTCGACCCGACCGACGGCTGCATGGCCGTGCCGCAGAAACCCGGCCTCGGCGTCGAACTGGACGAGGAGAAGCTGCAGCGCTACGCCATCGCGTGAGCGGGAGGACAAGAAATCTCTCCCCCGGCCCCTCCCCGCGTCGGGGAGGGGCCGGGGGAGCGGTCATCACCCCATCCTTGACAAGCCCTCGCCGCAAGGCCGATACTCCGCCGCTGTCGCCGCCCCCAACAGCCCCGAACGGAGCCGATGGACGCCACCTACGCCAGCCCGACCTTCGCGTTCGCGGCGCTCGTCGTTTTCGCGGCGATCTTCGTCCGCTCCCTCACCGGCTTCGGCGCGGCGCTGGTGTTGGTGCCGCTCCTCAGCGTCGTCTGGGATCTGCGGCAGGTCGTGCTCATCGCCGCGATCGTACAGGTCGCGACCGGCTTCCCGGTCGCCCTCGGCGCGCGGCGGCAAGGATCGCGGCCCGCGCTCGCGATGCTGCTGATCGGCAGTCTCTGCGGCCTCGCGGTCGGGGCCTTGCTGCTCAGTGTCCTGCCGCTCGCCTGGTTGCGGCGCGGGCTCGGCGTGATCACCCTGATCTTCGGGATCAGCCGCTTCACGCCGATCACCGCCCGCGTCTCGCCCACGCCGACCCGCCGTCTCAACCTGATCGGAATCCCGGTCGGCTTCGCGGGCGGCATCCTCACCGGCGCGATCGGCACCGGCGGGCCACCGATCGTCGCCTACCTGCACTACCGCCTCGACACCCCCGCCGCGCGCCGCGCCACGCTGCTCCTCTATTTCATGGTCCTCGACATCATTCGCCTCCCCGGCTACCTGCGACTCGGCATCGGCTCCACCACCTTGCTGTGGACCGGGGCGGCATTGATCCCCTTCGCCATGCTCGGCGCGGCGTCCGGCAGCTACGCGCACGGTCGTCTCAGCGAGCGGATCGTCGCCGGGTCTATCGCGATCCTGCTCGTCCTCACCGGGCTCCTACTCCTCTTTTGAGTGGTGGGGGACGGGTTCACCGCGGAGACGCAGCGGGCCGCAGAGAGGAGGGAACGGGGGCGAAATTTAACCACAGGGCGCACAGGGCGCACAGAGATGAGAGGAGAGAGCGAGCGAAGAGATCATCCTTGCTGCGGCGCGTCCTCTTCCTCCGGGCCGCTACAATAATTCGTCCCCTCCCCGACGTCTCTCTCGTCCTTTCCCCTCATCTTTGTGCGCCCTGTGCGCCCTGTGGTTAAATTCCGCCCCCGTTCCCTCCTCTCTGCGGCCCGCTGCGTCTCCGCGCCTCCGCGGTGAAATCCGTTCCGCTTCTGCGGTGAAAAACAAGCCTGCCGCGTAATGGCACAGCCTTTGCGCCTATCGCTCGTGACACTAACGATGCACCGGTGGGTACACCGACAACCGGCAGATGGAAGGGAGCAGCGATGAAGGATCTCGGCCTGTTCGTGCTACGGATCATTTTCGGCGGGTTGATCGCCGTCCACGGTTACCCCAAACTCTTCGGCGGCAAGGGGAAAGCGGTTTCGCCTGACGCCGAGCGGGTGTTGGGGGCGGGGTTCACGCAATCGGTGCAAAACGGCGGCCTGACCAACCACATCGGCATGGCGAAAAAGCTGGAGTTGCCCGCGCCGGAGGTGTTGGGGACCCTCTCCGCCGGGACCGAGTTCTTCGGTGGCCTCGCGCTCGTCCTCGGTTGGAACACGCGCCTCGCTTCGTTGCTGCTGCTCAGCAACATGGGCGTCGCGATCAACAAGGTCCACTGGAAGAATGGGCTGATCAATCAGGGTGGCTACGAGAATGCGCTGCTCTTCGCCGCCGCCTTCCTGACCACGTTCCTCGCCGGCCCAGGCAAGATCGGCATCGATCGCAGCTAACGCTTCCCCACGATCGCCAGCGAAGAGGGCACCACCCGCAAAACGGTGGTGCCCTCTTCGCGCGCTGAGCGCATGCCCTAACGGAGCGCGAGAGAACTGTTAACTTTACCTACCCTGTTCCCTCGTTCTCTCGTCTCCCCTCTGTGTACTCTGGGCGCTCTGTGGTTAAATTCTCGTCCCCTCGTCCCCTCTCTGCGAACTCTCGCTTCCTCGGCGTCTCTGCGTTCACCCGTCCCTGCTCCCGCTCCCCCTCTGCGGCCCACTGTGCCTCTGTGTCTCTGCGGTTAAACCCGCGCCGTCAGACAGCCGTCATCCCGCCATCGACCGCCCACGCCGCGCCGGTGACGTACGATGCCTCATCCGAAGAGAGGAAACCGATCACTGCCGCCACCTCCTCCGCGCGTCCCGGTCGCCCGAGCGGGATCGTGCCGACCAGCCGCCCGGCTTCTGTCTCGTTGGTGAGGATCGTCTCGACCAGCGGCGTCGCGGTGAAACCGGGGATCACCGCGTTGACGCGCACCCTTTCGCGCGCGTAATCGTTCGCCATCACCCGCACCAGCCCGAGAACACCGGCCTTGCTCGCCGAATAGGCATCGAAGCCCGGTGCCACGCCGTACAGTGACGTCGGCGAGGCGGTGCAGACGACGCTGCCGCCGCCGCCAGCCAACAACGCCGCGATCCCGTACTTGCAGGTCAGGAAGGTGCCGGTCAGATTGATCTCGATCGTGCGCCGCCAGATCGCCGGATCGAGCCGATCGGCGCGATCGTCCCGCCCGAATAATTGCACCGCCGCGTTCGCCACGACCAGATCCAGCCCGCCCCACGCGGCAACCGCCTTCGCCATCGCCCCTTCAACTTGTCGCTCGTCCGTCACATCGGCGACGAGGGCCAGCGACTCGCCGCCCGACGCGGCCACGGCAGCCGAAGTCGCGTCGATACTGCCCGCGTCGATGTCGATCAGCCCGACCTTCGCGCCCTGTTGTGCGAAATGGAGCGCCACCGCCCGCCCGATCCCCGAGCCCGCCCCGGTGATGATCGCGCGCTTGCCGCTTAACCGACCCGTCATCATTGCCCCCCCCGCGACCATCCCGCTTGCACAATCGACACAATCGGTGCCGCCCAGCGCCCTTGCAGCACCGCCACCCGGCTTCCCGGCAGCCCCGGAGAGACAGCACCCCGCGCCACGGGATATTCGAGCAGATCCGCACGGTGGTCAAGCTAGCAACTTGCACAACGAACCGTCCCGATGTTGTGACACGCAGCGTTTGACGGTGGGAAATGGTGATGCTATAGTTTTATCGTCATCTATGATGAATAACCGTGGGTGGCGAAGCGCACAACCCAGACCTGAAATGAATAGGCCCGCGATTTCATTGCAGCGTCGATGATGGCTTGCTGCCCAGGCAAGGCCACTTGCTATCACCGAGTGCTTGGTGTATTCTCCGCAGCACACGGGTGCCGCAAGGGCAAAGGGAGGTCAGCAGCGAGAGAGCGGCTGAGGCAGAGGGCTGATGGGCCGGGGGAGGCCCTGAGGCGGGCATTGGCGTGGCGTCCGACGGGTGTGCGAGCGCCCATTAGCGGCAAGGAGCGGGTATGGCGACGACTGCGGAGCCGTTGCTTTCGGTAGACAATCTGAAAACCCAGTTCTTCACGCAGGATGGGGTTGTCAAGGCGGTCAACGGGGTGAGCTTCAGGCTGATGCCCGGTGAAACCCTCGGGATCGTGGGCGAATCCGGCTGCGGCAAGAGCATCACCGCGATGTCGCTGATGCGGCTGATCCCCACCCCACCGGGGAAGATCGTCGATGGGCAGGTTATCTTCCAGGGCAAAGATATCCTCAAGATGAGCGATGAGCAGATTCGCTCGATCCGGGGCAACGAGATCGCGATGGTCTTCCAGGACCCGATGACCTCGCTCAACCCGGTGCTGACGGTTAACCGGCAGATCAGCGAATCGCTCGAATTGCATAAGGGGATGAGCAAGAGCGAGGCGCGGTCGCGCGCGGTCGAGTTGCTCAAGATGGTCGGTATCCCCAACGCCGAAGAGCGCGTTGATCAGTACCCCCACCAATTCTCCGGCGGTATGCGCCAGCGCGTGATGATCGCGATGGCCCTCTCCTGTGACCCCCTGCTGCTGATCGCCGACGAGCCGACCACGGCGCTCGACGTGACGATCCAAGCGCAGATCCTCGACCTGATGCGGAAGTTGCAGCAGGAGCGCGGCACCGCCGTGATCCTGATCACCCACGACCTCGGCGTCGTCGCCGGGATGAGCGACCGGATCCAGGTCATGTACGCCGGGACGGTCGCCGAAACGGCGGATACGTACGAGTTGTTCGCGAATCCGCGCCACCCGTACACCCTCGGCCTCCTGAAATCGATCCCGCGCCTCGACTCGGTCAAGGCCAAACTCGACCCGATCCGAGGGCTCCCACCCGATCTGATCGACCTGCCGGACATGTGCCCCTTCTCTCCCCGGTGCGACTACTCGGAGGAGATCTGCGAGCGCAAGGCCCCGATCCTGCGCGAGGTGACCCCCGGCCATCGGGTCACCTGCCACTTCAACATCGTCGATGGCGAAAAAGTCGAACTGGCCCCCGAATCGGTCGGGATGTAACGGAGCGAGTAGGCAGTAGTTAGTAGCCAGTGGTCAGTAGAGTATTGGGAACAGTTGCCTGCTTGAGTAATCAAAGGCGCTGCGAACAAGGAACTGACTACCGACTACTGCCTACTGCCTACTTAATAAGGAGGACGCCGGATGGCGACAGGGACCGCGATGCGCGGCGGGGAGGGTGCAGCCTCGACCGGCGAAGATCTGCTCGAGGTCAAAGACCTCGTGATGCACTTCCCCCTGACCAAGGGGATTATCTTCCAGCGGCAGGTCGGCGCGGTCCAGGCCGTGGACGGCGTCAGCTTCACCGTGAAGAAGGGCGAAACCCTCGGGATGGTGGGCGAGTCGGGGTGTGGCAAGTCCACCACCGGGCGCGCCTTATTGCAGTTGTACAAGCCGACCTCCGGCCAGGTGAACTTTCACGGGCAGGATCTGACGAAGCTGGGCAGCGGCGAGATGCGGAAGATGCGCCGCCACCTCCAGATGATCTTCCAGGATCCCTACGCCTCGCTGAACCCGCGCATGACGGTCGGCAATATCATCGCCGAACCGATGCAGATCCATAACCTCGTGCCGAAGAACGAGCGCAACGAGCGCGTGCAGGAGTTGTTGGAGACGGTCGGGCTGAACCCCTACTTCGCCAACCGTTATCCGCACGAGTTCTCCGGCGGTCAGCGGCAGCGCATCGGCGTCGCCCGCGCCCTCGCCGCGAACCCGGAGTTCATCGTCGCCGACGAGCCGGTCTCCGCGCTCGACGTCTCGATCCAGGCGCAGATCGTCAACCTGATGGAAGATTTGCAGCAGCAGTTCGGGCTGACCTATCTCTTCATCGCCCACGACCTCTCGGTCATCCGCCACATCTCCGACCGCGTTGCCGTGATGTACCTCGGCAAGGTCGTGGAGCTAGCGACCCGCGACGGGCTCTACGAGAACCCGCTGCACCCGTACACCAAGGCGCTCCTCTCCGCCGTGCCGATCCCCGACCCGGTCGTGGAGAAGAAGCGCGAGCGGATCATCCTGACCGGCGACGTGCCGAGCCCGATCAACCCGCCCTCGGGCTGCCACTTCCACACCCGTTGCCCCTACGTGATGGATGTTTGCAAGGCCGAGGAGCCCGCATTCGCCGACCAGGGCGGCGGCCACTTCGTCGCCTGCCACCTCTATCCCGGCTCCCGTACCGGGCAGGCCGAGTTCCACTCGCAGCCGCGCTCGAATGCGGCGGCAGACTAGGCCCACACAACACAAAACGAAAAGGGGGCGGCACCAGTAGCGGTGCCGCCCCCCTTCTGTGCGTCCCTTCTGTGCGTCCCTTCTGCATCTACGCAACGCGATATTGGTAGGGGCGGGGCACCGAC